>JAJNDJ010000014.1 GCA_021156345.1 Rubrobacteraceae bacterium
CGCCGCCGACGGACGGTCCTCTCCCTTCAGAGAGCAGGCCGGCCTGAAGATGGTCAGGACCTCTCCGCCCATCGACGTGCTCTGGTTCAGGCTCTCGCGGCAGGATGGAGATCCCGAGGATACCTTCGGGTATGCCGGAGGCGGGCGTTTCATGGTCGTCATAAACCGCGGCGAATACTGGCAGATCGCCTACGTAATCAGGAAAGGCGACCACCAGAAAGTGCGCGACGACGGTCTGGAAGACTTCCGGAGATCCGTCGGCGAGACGATCCCGGATCTCGCCGACCGTACATGGGAGCTGCAAGATTGGGAGGCTGTAAAGCTTCTCTCCGTGCAGGCTGACCGGCTGCGACGCTGGCACAGGCCAGGACTACTGTGCATCGGGGACGCCGCGCACGCCATGTCTCCTGTGGGCGGCGTCGGCATCAACCTCGCCATAGCAGATGCGGTCGCCGCGGCGAATGCCCTAGCGGGACCGCTTGGGGAAGGGCGCGTACATTCGCGCCACCTGATGGCAGTGCAGCTCAGACGCGAGCTATCGACCCGAGCGATACAGGCCTTCCAGTCCTTTGCCCAACGGCGTGTTGTCTCCTCGTCTCTCGGCCCGGATGGGGCGCCTTCGATACCCGTACTAGCGAGGATGCTCTTGCGTTTACGCCCGGTGCGCAACCTTCCTGCCCGAATCATCGCGTTCGGCATCTGGCCCGAGCACGTAAAGCGCAGGGAGCCATTGGCAGGAAAGGAGTCGGTGAAATGAATTGGTCGAGGTTGCTCGCGGGTACCAGAATCTGGGGACCCGTCCTTGTCATAGTGGCCGTGCTCGCCCGGCGCGAACGTAAAGAGGCCGGGAACGTTGCTGAGGCGGCGGGGTAGGACTCTCACCGACAGGCTCTCACTTGCTGCCCGGAGTGACTTCCGGGCGGCAGTCTCCTTTTGTAAAGGCCATACCTGATGCTATATTAAGGATATGTGCGCCAGGGATCACAAGATTCAGAAGTCGGACTCCCGACTATAAAGCCCTGCGCGGATTTCCCCTGATCTAGAACCCCCCCAAGCCCTTAACCGAAGGAGTCTCTCGTGAGCGAGACGAAACAGAGAAAGACATACGATCCCACGGACCTCGAACGCCGCTGGCAGGAGCGGTGGGCCGAGAGTGGCCTGTACAAGACCGACGAGGACGAGAGCAAGCCCAAGCACTACGCGCTCACGATGCTCCCTTACCCGAGTGGTGATCTACACGTCGGGCACTGGTATCCGATGACGCCCTCGGACACCAGAGCGCGCTTTATGCGGATGAACGGCTACAGGGTGTTCTTCCCGATAGGTTTCGACGCCTTCGGGCTGCCAGCCGAGAACGCAGCGATCCAGAGGGGCATACAACCCCGCGAATGGACCTACGCGAACATCGAGCGCATGCGCGGCCAGCTCAGGCAGATGGGCGCGATGTTCGACTTCGACTCAGAGATCGTGACCTGCGACCCAGAGTACTACCGCTGGAACCAGTGGTTCTTCATGAAGTTCTTCGAGAAGGGCCTGGCGTATCGCAAGGAAGCCCCGGTCGACTGGTGCCCCAGGGACAACACGACGCTGGCGCGGGAGCAGGTGGTTGGCCCCGATCGACGGTGCGAGCGGTGCGGGACGCCGGTGGTAAAGAAGAACCTGGCGCAGTGGCTCTTCAAGATCACTGACTACGCCGAGGAGCTGCTGGACTTCTCCAAGATAGACTGGCCAGAGCGGGTCGAGACCCTGCAGCGGAACTGGATCGGACGCTCCGAAGGCGCCGAAATCAGGTTCGAGATCGAAGGCTACGGACCCGTCGAGGTCTTCACCACCCGCCCGGACACGCTCTTCGGCGCCACGTTCTTCGTTATGAGTCCCGAGCACCCGGCGGTCGAGAAGATAGCGACCCCGGACCGGGCCGACGAGGTGGGAGCCTACGTCGAGCGGGCCGCCAGGATGAGCGAGATCGACCGCACCGACGTGACGAGGGAAAAGACTGGCGTATTTACAGGGGCTTACGCGATCAACCCTGCCAACGGAGAAGAGATCCCCGTCTACATCGCCGACTACGTCCTGATGGGCTACGGTACGGGTGCGATCATGGCCGTCCCAGGCCACGACGAACGAGACTTCGAGTTCGCAAGGAAGTACGGCATCGAGATCAGGACGGTGATAGCGCCGCCGGACTGGGACGGCGAAGCGCTCGAAGTGGCTTACGCCGGCGAGGGCACGATGGCCAACTCGGGAAGGTTCGACGGCACCCCGAGCATCGAGGGCAAGGAGAAGGTAACGGCCTGGCTCGAGGAGCGTGAAGCCGGCAAGGCTACGGTCACCTACCGGCTTCACGACTGGCTGATCAGCCGCCAGCGCTACTGGGGGACCCCGATCCCCATAATCTTCTGCGACGAGTGCGGCATCGTCCCCGTCCCTGAAGAGGACCTGCCGGTCCTGCTCCCAGATGAAGCCGAGTTCATGCCGACGGGAGAATCGCCCCTCAAGCTCGACCCTGACTTCTACAACACCGAGTGTCCTGGTTGCGGCGGCCCGGCCACGCGCGAGACGGATACGATGGATACCTTCATGGACTCCTCATGGTACTGGTACCGCTACCTCTCGCCACATTACGAGGAGGGACCGTTCGATCCCCAGCGTGGAGAGAAGTGGCTGCCCGTCGACCAGTACACCGGCGGCATCGAGCACGCCATCTTGCACCTGCTCTACGCCCGCTTCTTCACCAAGGTCATGAGGGATCTCGGTCTGGTTGACTTCGACGAGCCTTTTGTCCGCCTGCGCAACCAGGGGAACATACTCGGGCCGGACGGGCAGAAGATGAGCAAGAGCCGTGGCAACGTGGTCAACCCGCAGGAGTACGTCGACCGCTTCGGCTCCGACGCGCTCCGGGGTTTCCTCATGTTTATAGGCCCGTGGAACGAAGGTGGTCCCTGGGACGGCAAGGGCATAGAGGGTGTCTCGCGCTGGCTCAGGCGCGCCCTCTCGCTCGTGACAGGAGGCGACTCCTCGGGCGGCGAGGCCGACCCGACGGAGCTGGAGCGCCGGACGAACCGCCTGATAAAGAAGATCACAGACGACCTCGAAACCTTCCGCTTCAACACGTCCATCGCCGCGCTCATGGAGCACACCAACTACCTGCTCGCGGTCAGAGGCCGCGTCGAGGACGACGAGTGGCACGAAGCCTTGCGGACCTTCGTCACGGTCCTCAGCCCGTTCGCGCCGCACCACGCCGAGGAGATGTGGGCCGCGATGGGGGAGGAGTATTCCGTGCACGAGCAGACGTGGCCAGGCTATGAGGAAACCCTGATCCAGGCTCAGGAGATCACGCTCATAGTCCAGGTCAACGGCAAGCTGCGCGACCGCATCGAAGCCCCAGCAGATATCTCTGAGGAGGCTGCCAGAGGGCTGGCACTGTCGAGCGCCAGGGTCCGTCCCCACCTCGAAGGCAAAGAGATCCACAAGAGCATCTACGTGCCAGGCAGGCTCGTCAACCTCGTCGTAGGATAGCGGTCCAGGGACCCGCGCCGCTGCGAGAGTGCCCCAGAAGGCTATGCGATGCTGCTGTAGGCGTAGGGTAAAGGAGTGTCCCTTGCATAATTTCAGGAAGATGGGCGAAGAGAAGTAGCCTGTGCAAGAGCGAGAAAGTGGTGCCAACTTTAACTCTACGTTCACGCGAAGGAGATTCCTCCAGGCCGCTGGCGGCGCGGCGTTGATCACGCTCGGCGGCAACCTTGGCTGCGATCCGGTCCCACGCGCCAGGGCGAGGGCCGCATCCGCACCAGCGGGGCAGGCATGGAGCTTCCGCTCGCGTCCGGATCTCCACCCGCCGGTCATCGAGGTGATCAAGCAGGCGCGCGATACCGCTCCCGGCTACATCTTCATCGCCCCGAAGAACGGGCCCGAGGAGGCAGGTCCGGGGCAGGACGGATGCATGATCCTGGGCAACGACGGACAGCCCGTGTGGCTGCGCCTCTTGCAGAACGAGGATATGGATGTGATGAACTTCAGAGCGCAGACATACAAGGGAGAGACGGTGCTCACCTGGTGGGAGGGATACCATACAGGACACGGCCAGGGCGAGTACGTGATCCTCGATAGCTCTTACCGCGAACTGGCCCGGTTCGGGGCCGGCAACGGCTACGAGGGTGACCACCACGAGTTCCTCATCACGCCCCAGGATACGGCCTTGATCACGATCTATAACAAGTTGCCCAGAGACCTCATTTCGGAGGGCGATCCCGTAGACCGTGATGTGCTCGACGGGGTAGTCCAGGAGCTCGACATCGAAACCGGCGAGGTGCTCTTCGAGTGGCACAGCCTGGAGCACGTCGGCCTCGACGAGTCTTATACCAAATACTTCGACTACTTCCACATCAACTCCATAGACGTATATGATGAGGATCACCTGCTCATCTCCTCCCGCTCGACCTGTACCGTGTACAAGGTCAGCCGAAAGACGGGCGAGGTCGTGTGGCGACTCGGCGGGAAGAAGAGCGACTTCGAGATGGGTCCTGGTACCAGGACCACCTTCCAGCACGACGCCCGCCGCCAGATAGACGGGACTATCACCATCTTCGATAATGGCAACATAAACCGAGTAGAACAGTCCCGCGCCATTGTGGTCGAGATCGACGAAGACGCCATGAGTGCCAGCCTGGCGCAGGAGTACACCCACCCCGACAAGTTGCTCTCCGCCACCCAGGGCAACGCGCAGGTACTGCCGAATGGCAACGTCTTCGTAGGGTGGGGCAGTGCGCCAGTCTTCTCGGAGTTCGACCATGATGGCAGGTTGCTCTTCAGCGCCGCCTACCCGACCGAGGGCGAATCCTACAGGGCCTTCCGCTTCCCTTGGAGTGGACAACCTATCGACGACCCTGCCATCGCCGCCGAGCTCGGAGCCGATGACGAGGTAACCATCTACGCCAGCTGGAACGGCGCTACAGAGGTAACCACCTGGCAAGTGTTGGCCGGGAGCGCACCAGATCAACTCGAACCCCTCGCATCAGCCCCCAGTGAGGGCTTCGAGACCGTGATCACAGTACATACAACCCAGCCCTACCTCGGTCTGAAGGCCGTGAACGGCTCGGGTAGGGTGCTAGGTACCACCAGAGTATTCAATCTGGAGGACCGCGCCTAACCCTCCAGATTCGACTCGAATCTCGTTTGCCTGTCTTATGTAGAATTGGTTTGGAGGAGCGCCAGATTTCATACATAAGAAGCAGATCAGCTAATTCGCCGTTCGCTGGTCTTCGGGGATATCGAATTCCCTGGCGAGGATTTCGGGCAGCACCTTACCGACGTACTCGCTGGTACGGCCTGGTCCGTTCTCCTTGGGCCGGTACAGGTACCAGTATGGGCCGTGAAGCTCTCCGCTGGCGCATTTTTTGCAGCCTTTCTTGCCGCATTTGACGCGTTCCAGCTCGAGGTATCGCCTGTTTCGGGCCTTCTTACGAACTGCAGAACGTCGCAGTTCGCGTTTCTGTCGCCGCGCCAATGCGCGCCCGCGTTGAATATCGGAGATCATGGCCGAGATCTCCCGGAACTCCGCCGGGTCCAAACCCTCCAACCATTCCCTGGTTACCCGCCCTGATTCCATCATACCCCACACCAGCTAACTTATGTACATCATATCACAGAGTTCAGCGCATCAGTACATAAGAAGTATCGGAAAAGGTCGATGAGGCAGTGCCGCAACTGTTGGTCGTCCGTCTGATCCGGGTCGGGCACCCGATGCTCATCCATCTGGCCCTTTTCCTTCCCGCGGTTGCGGGGCGGCCGGCTAGTCCTCGAATAAGGAGCCCAGACCGCCGCCGCCTCCGTCGCCGGCATGGGAATGCTCGGGGACGGAGGCACCTTCCGAGGGTTGTATGAGGACCCAGCCAGCCCCCTCGAAAGATACCTGGAACGACTCGCCGCTGCCGCGTCCCGTAAAGGTCTTGAAGGATACATCGCTTTTGACGCCCGTCCTCACACCGCCGCTCCAAGCGATGGCGGACTCGGGGTCGGCGAAGGTCGGGGTCGAGGTGTCGAGGAGAACGGGCTCGCCGTCCGAGGTGACGGCGACCTTGCCCGTGCCTTCGAGGACGACGTTGAAGAGGCCGCCTGCGAGCCGGCCTGCGCCTTCGACGCGCATTATGTCCCAGTCTATGCCTGGCTCGAAGGCGAGGATGTTGTCGCCGTTGACGGTCATCCGCTCGTTCTGGAGATCCAGGATCATGATCTTGCGCTTGTCCATAGCCAGGAAGAGGTCGCCCGTCCCGTTGGCAGCCATTAGTTTGACGCCTTCGCCGGTGACGGCCTTCTTGAAGAAACGCCCCAGGCCACCGCCCTTGTGCTCGAAGCGGACGTCACCCTGGTAGGCGACCATCGAGCCGAGTTTGGCCTGGATCTGGTCGTTCTCCAACCTCACCTTGAGCATGGCCGAGTTCTGCAGCGTGAACCGCCCTGCCGGCGCAACCTCCCGAAACTGCTCCAGGTTCGTCTCACTCACCGCATTACCTCCCTTTCCGATCGGAGTAAACGATACTATCTGGGTACGAAGCGCTCGTCTAGAAGTTTCCTAGAACATCCTGCCACCCGGCGGGACCTCGTGGTCGGGGGAGAGGAGCACTACGGCCTCATTCCCGTCAGGTACGCCGAGGACGAGCACCTCGCTCTGGAAGCCCGCGATCCTCTTTGGGGGAAAGTTGATCACGGCCACGACCTGCTTTCCTACGAGTCCCTCAGGCGCATAGTGCGCCGTGAGCTGGGCGCTGGTCTTCCTGGTCCCGACCTCCGGTCCGAAGTCCACTATGAGCTTGATCGAAGGCTTGCGTGCCTCCGGGAAAGGCTTGGCCTCGACGACCGTGCCGACCCGTACATCCACCTTCTCGAAATCTTCCCAGACTATCTCAGGCAATCCATCCTCCTATTGTTGAGAGGTTACAGACTCGAGGCATCTGCAACGAGTTTCGAGAACCGGCAAAGTCTATCCCTGAAACCTGTAGCCTGACACCTACTACGGAAGCTTCCTCACCTCGAAGAGCTCCCGGACGACGTGGAGGTTGAGCTTCCCCAGCAGGAAGGTTTCGCGTGACCACCGCGCGGGACGCCCGTCTGTCAGGTCTCCCTCGTGCGCAAACGCCCGATGCACCCAGAATCCTACCCGACGGCCCGCCGTCTGTATGCAACTCTATGTGTTCACCCTCTTGTACGACAAATTGGAATTAATTATGATGCCGTTGTAGCGAGATGGCAGGCACGGGAATGGGGACCTTGCCGATAGTCTTGGCTGGATGTCGTGGACGGTGGCGGCGGGGAGTAGTTTCTCGGGAAGGGAGTTCGGGATGAGCGAGCAGGAGAGACGGACAACGCAGGGGGCAGACTACGAGAATGTCGGGACCGAGTACCTGGAGCAGCGCCAGCTCCAGAAAGGGGCCGCGGGCTGGGTGTTGTTGGCCGGGCTCGGGGTAGCCTACGTCATATCTGGTGACTTCGCCGGTTGGAACTTCGGGCTCGCCGAAGGCGGTTGGGGAGGGTTGCTGATTGCTACCTTGCTCATGGCTACGATGTACACGGCGATGGTCTTCTCGCTAGCCGAGCTCTCGTCGACGATACCGACCGCCGGCGGTGGTTACGGATTCGCGCGTAGGGCGATGGGGCCGTGGGGTGGGTTTTTGACAGGGACGGCGATCTTGATCGAGTACGCCATAGCACCGGCGGCCATCGCCACCTTTATCGGGGGATACGTGGAGTCCCTCATCGGCATCGGTGGCTGGATCGTCTACTTGGCCGTCTACCTGATCTTCGTCGGCATCCACCTCTACGGCGTAGGCGAGGCACTCAAGCTGATGTTCGCCATAACCGCCATCGCCGTCGTGGCGCTTGCGGCCTTCGTCATCGGGATGATACCGCAGTTCGAACCCTCCAATTTGCTCAACATCGACCCGACGAACGCTGCAGGGGCAAGCTCGTTCTTGCCGTTCGGAGTGGTAGGCATTTGGGCGGCGCTGCCGTATGCGATCTGGTTCTTTCTCGCGATCGAGGGCGTGCCGCTCGCCGCCGAGGAGAGCCGGGAGCCCACGCGCGACATGCCCAGGGGGCTCATTGCCGGCATGATGGCATTGTTGATTTTCGCGGCGCTCATCCTGGTCTTCGGGCCGGGCGCGGCCGGCTCGGCAGCTATCCAGGGCTCCGCCAACCCGCTGCCTCTGGCAGTGGAGAAGGCCTACGGCGGTAGCAACGCGCTTAGTACCTTCGTCAACATCGCGGGGCTCGCGGGCCTGATCGCGAGCTTTTTCTCGATCATCTTCGCCTACTCGCGCCAGACCTTCGCGCTCTCCAGGGCCGGTTACCTCCCGAGGTTGCTCTCTGTCACCGGAGGCCGCAGAACACCATGGGCCGCACTCGTGGTGCCTGGCGTCGTCGGCTTTCTCCTGACGCTCCTTCCGCCCGAAGTCACGGGGAACGGGGCGATCCTGATCAACATCGCCGTCTTCGGAGCGACGATCTCCTACGTCCTGATGATGCTCTCGCACATCGTTTTGAGGCGGCGAGAGCCGGAACTCGAGCGTCCCTACCGCACGCCCGGCGGTGTCCTTACTTCGGGGGTGGCGCTCGCGCTTGGGGTTCTTGCGGTCATTGCGACGTTTATAGTGGACGAGCGTGCAGCGTTTATTACGCTCGGCGTCTACGTACTCTTTATCGCCTACTTCGGCCTCTACAGCCGGCACCACCTCGTCGCCCAGGCGCCGGAGGAAGAGTTCGCCACGATAGAGAAGGCCGAGTCCGAGCTGGCCGGAAGCTAGAGAGGAGCAAGAATTGGACACCACGCAGGCGATGGGACGCCTCGACCTGGACACCCTGCGCTCCGAGGTCGAAGCCGGAAAGATCGACACCGTCCTCCTCGCGATGACGGACATGCAGGGCCGGCTCCAGGGCAAGCGCCTCACCGCAAGCCACTTCCTCGACGAGGTGGTCGAGCACGACGCGGAAGGATGCAATTATTTGCTAGCGGTAGACGTAGAGATGAATACCGTAGAGGGATACGCGATGTCCTCCTGGGAGCGCGGCTACGGCGACTTCGTCTTCAAGCCTGACATGGATACCTTGAGGTACGTCCCCTGGCAGGAGGGGACGGCGCTCGTGACGTGCGACCTCGTCTGGGAAGACGGCTCTCCGGTCGTCGCCTCGCCCCGGCAGGTTCTCAAGCGCCAGCTAGGGAGGCTCTCCGAACGTGGCCTCGAAGCCTTCGTAGGGACCGAACTCGAGTTCATCGTCTTCATGGACTCCTACGAGGAAGCGTGGCGTAAAGGGTACAGAGATCTGGAGCCCGCCAACTACTACAACGTCGATTACTCGCTGCTAGGAACGGCGCGCATCGAGCCCTTGCTGCGGCGCATCCGCAACTCGATGGCGGCGGCCGGGCTCGCGGTGGAGGATGCGAAGGGCGAGTGCAATTACGGCCAGCACGAGATCAACTTCCGGTTCGGCCACGCCTTGGCGACCGCGGACGGGCACGCGATCTACAAAAACGGCGCCAAGGAGATCGCCGCCCAGGAAGCCTGTTCTATAACCTTCATGCCGAAGTTCGACGAGCGCGAGGGTAACTCCTGCCACATACATCTGAGCCTCCGCGGAGAGGACGGTACCCCGGTCTTCGCCGACGGCCACGAGTTCTCTGAGACGTTCCGGAACTTCCTCGCCGGCCAGTTGGCGTGCCTACGCGAGCTAACGCTCTTCCTCGCCCCGAACATCAACTCCTACAAGCGCTACGCCAA
>JAJNDJ010000259.1 GCA_021156345.1 Rubrobacteraceae bacterium
GAGGGAGCGTCGAACAGGGGGACGGGTTCCCTGTAGACGGCCCTGTAGAGACCACCGAGCATAACGGAGCGGGCGTCCAGCGAGCGCATGGCGCCCTCATGGACTCTTCGTTGGCCTTCCTCGTCCCCTGCGTATGGTGCGAGCGCCTCCATCATTATGCGGGCGTGGGTCACGTCCATAGTGACGTGGCTCGTGAAGATCTCCAGCGCTTCGTCAGGAAGGCCGGCCGCCTTTCTGAGGCCGTCGGAAAGGCGGGCGTAGATCGGGGGCACGGGCCACTCGCTCGCCGGCCCCAGAGCACCGAGCCCGAGCCTGAAATCCGGATGGCCCGAGAGCGCATAGTGGGTGGTGATGTACATCTCTATCTCGGGCAGCGTCGGAGGTTCCTCCCACTCCTGCTCACCGATGCCAAGCGCCTCCAGGAAACGCCTGTACAGGGCTGGATGCGTCTCTTCGGGGTCGAGGTGACCGTACTCGTCGAAGAGAACCTCGGCGAGCGCGAGCTGGAGCTTCTCGTCGTCGCGGCAGTTCGAGATAAGAGCAGCCAGGTACAACCGGCTCACCCTGACATGCCTGTAGTACTGGATCGCAAACGTCCTTATCCCCTCCACATCAGCATCCCCCTCCCCAAACCGCTCCAGAAAAGGGTGCGTGAGCGCAGGATGGCCAATGACTTCACGTTTTAGTCGCTGAAGAAACTCCTCCGGATTCACCTGTCTCCTTCCAGAGAACTCCCTACAGTTTAGCGCAAGGTTCGAACTGGTCAGCACGTCGCCCGGGCAAGGCAACGTGTCAACATTTTAGCCGGTCAGCATTTGTGCTTGCGAGCCCCGGCTGACAAGCGAAGCCCGAAGGGCCTAGCGTGCTGAAATGCTGATTTTACAGGCAATTTATTGTTGTCTCACTAGTCTCAGTGAGGTATAATAGCGACATGACAGACACGAAGAACAACTTCAGGCAGGATTGGCTCAGTGTCCCGCGGCGGCGGGAGGAGGAACGTCTGGACCCGCACGTGTACAAGCGCGGCATCAACGGGCTGACGGTCGAGGAGGCGTTACGTCGGGCGTTTCCGAGGGTGATAGACATTCTGGGGAGGAGTGGCGAGCAGTACTCGGAGTTCGAGCTGCAGTTGGTAAGGCAGACTGTCAGGGCTTGTCTAATCTCCCAGGTCTCCCGCGCGAACCTCTACCGCATCGCCGGCATCCTGGTTGCCGACAGGCGCGACGAGGGTGCACACATCGACACTTCGCTCGCGCTGGCCTACGTTGCGGCGCTCAGGGAGGCGTTCCTCACCGAGCTCTCCGTCGGCGAGCGGGTACAGACGCCGCTCGGTTCCGGCGAGGTCCGCTATGTCTCTGGTGACGGCGCGAACGCCGCGGTCAAGCTAGACAACGACTACGAGGTCTGGCTGCCGGCTGAGAGGGTGTCGCGACCCAACCCGCTGGTTCGGCGCGCTTCCTAGGGAGGGCCTGTCATAGACAGGGGCTTTCCGGGTAGACTAGGAGGGTCGTAAAGGCTACATAGGGCGCGCCATGCAGAAATCAAGAGCACGGGTAAGCAGAAATCAAGAGCACGGGTAATCTGCAACCCGACCTCCGGTGGCGGTGCCTACGACCCCCATGAGATCCGCGACGAGCTCGACGGAATGGAGCTCGACTGGATCGAGACCAAAGGTCCCCAGGACGCCGTAGATGCGGCGCAGCATTGGGAAGAGGGCCTGCTCATCGTCGCTGGCGGCGACGGCACGGTCAACGACGTGGTTAACGGGCTTGGCAGAGCCGGTTTCCCCGAAGGTGTCACCCTGGGGATCCTGCCCTCAGGTACCGGCAACGATCTCGCCGCCACGCTGTGCATCCCTGAGGAGCCCGAGCTCGCGGAGGACATTATCCGACAGAATAGGGAGCGGAGGCTGGATGTGGGGAGGGTTCGATCGGAGGGCATTGGCGAGCGTTACTTTATCAACGTGGCGACCGGCGGGCTTGGGGCGGAGATCTCCGACGCTAACGACGAAGAGCTGAAGAAACGGTGGGGCAAGCTCTCCTACCTGCGGGCTTCGTTGGAGGTCGCAAAAGACTTCGACGTACGCGACCTTACACTCTACCTCGACGGAGAGGAGCGTCGAGTCAAGGCTGTCAACATCGCCGTGGGCAACTGCCGCTACACCGGAGGCGGCTGGCCGGCCACGCCTAAGGCCAACCCTGAGGACGGTCTACTCGACGTTGTCGTTATTGAGACCCTCGGGGTGGCCGATCTGCTCGAACTCGCGCCGGCGGCGCTGGCGGAGTCGGACTATCTGGGCAGCGATGGCGTGTTATTCGTGCGGGCGAAGGAGATCCGAGTCGAGACCCAGCCCCCAGGCCTGGAGTTTACTGCCGATGGTGAGATCATCGGCAACGAACCGGCCCGGTTTTCGATCCTTCCCCAGGCTCTGAAAGTCCTGGTCGGACCCGAGTACGTCCCCGAGCCGGCGGGATAGAATAGAGCCATGATCAAGGTGCTACTCTTCGGCGCCGCGGCCGACAGGGCCGGGACCCGCGAGACGGAGTTACCGGTGGACGTAGGTATGACGCTCGCGGAGATCTGGCCTCTGCTCGCAAGGCGACATCCCGACCTCGTCCCGATGCGCGACACACTGGCCTTCGCCATAAACGGCGAGTACGCGCGGGGGGACGCTGGCGTCTCGCCTGGCGATGAGGTGGCAGTCCTGCCTCCCGTCTCCGGCGGTTGAATGTTCGCCATAGTCCAGGAGGGGCTTGACGTGGGGGCTTTGATCCAGGCTGCCCAGAGGCCTGACTGTGGCGCCATAGCCACGTTCGTCGGCACGACGAGGATCGACGAGTCGGAGGGCGCAGCAGTCGAGTACCTGGAGTACGAGGCCTACCGTCCGATGGCCGACAGAAAGCTGGAGGAGATCGGGGCGGAGATAGAACGGCGCTGGGATGTCAGGCACGTCTCCATAGTGCATCGTCTGGGGAGGGTTGATCCTGGCGAGGCAAGCGTCGCCATAGTCGTCGCCGCTCCGCGCCGCGGCCCGGCGTTCGAGGCCAGCCGCTATGCCATCGAGCGGATAAAGGAAGTCGTGCCAATCTGGAAGCGCGAGGTCTGGTCGGATGGGTACGTGTGGGTGGGAAGCCAGGTCGGAACCAGGGATCAAGTATCCGGTTTCAGCTAACAGGTATCAGGATTTCTCTAGGAATTGCCGATCCGCTACAGCAGGTTTCCTGGCGAATTCTACGTTAGCAGCACGTATATGATGAATGCTCCGGCGAAAGCCAGGCTACCTGCGACAATTATCAGGTAGGCTGCCGCTGAAGGGACGAACTCGCCGGTCGAGATCCTGCGCCGGTTGTTGAGGAATTGGGTGGTACCTATGATGAGCGTGAGCGCCCCGAGCAGGGCCAGCGCCAGCCCAAAGAACTCCGAAGCGCTCGTGGAGCCCACCTTCATAGAGGCATCCACAAGCGCCGCCGCCCTCTCGACGACGAGTCCTATCGAGATCAGGCTTACCCCCGTCCTCACCCACGATAGCAGCGTCCGCTCGTTCGCGAGGTGCTCCCTGATCTCGGTCCCGCCCTGCTCCTGTGGTTCGCGGTGCTCGTTGCGCGGTTGCAAGATCTCTGACCTCCTTCTCGTCCACACAGAAGATTACATGTTGGAGTGACCGAGAGATTCCTCGCTGCCCGGATTTCCGCCCCAGAACCTGCTCCCTACATCTGGGGTAGCGTTTCCCCCACAGAAGATAGAGAATACGTCAAGGCATTCGGGGACAGGGTGAGCGAAGGCGACAGGTTGTTGGATCGACGGGCCGGGCTCGAGCAGGAATTCTTCCTGCTCGAGAACTCCGGGCATCCATCGGAGCGGGCCGACGAGTTCCTGGAGCGCTGCCGCGAGGAGTCTGGCGATCCTGTGTGCTTCGCCCCCGAGTTCGTGTTGGGTCTGGTGGAGGTAAACACGCCTCCGGTCTACACCCTCTTTGACCTCGAGCGTGAGTACGCGCAGAACCTGCGGATTGCCTTGCGCACGGCGAGATCTCTGGGTCTCAGGCTCTACCCGCTCGGCACCTATCCTTTGCCTCTGGAGCCAGCCGTCCGCGACGGGCTGGACTACAGGGTCC
>JAJNDJ010000260.1 GCA_021156345.1 Rubrobacteraceae bacterium
GGCCCGCGCAAGCTGGGAGCGGTCGTTGACGAGGTTCGCCTCCTCAGGGTTCTTGAGCCTGTAAGTGACCGCCCGGCTGCGCCGCCCGATCGTCTCGAGAACGTCTGTCAGGTACAGCTCGCCGCCTTGATTCTCCGAGGTGAGGCCCCCGATCGTATCCCTTATCTCAGGGAGACTGAAAGCATAGATGCCGAGGTTGACGAGCCTTATCCGTCGCTCGGACTCGGTGGCGTCCCTCTCCTCGACTATCCTGACCACGCCGGCGTCCTCGACCACCCTCCCGAGGCCGCTCGGGTCCTCCAGCTCGGCAACGAGGACCGTCGCCCCAACGCCGGCGGAACTGTGCCGCTCGACCAGTTCGCCAAGAGTCCTGTCCGAGATGAGCGGCCCGTCGCCATTGACCACCAGGAGGACGCCTTCATCTTCCTCTTCGAGGGCGGCCAGGGCGACGCGCACGGCGTCCCCGGTCCCGTTTTGCTCCTCCTGCAAAACGGGCTTCGCGTCCTCGGGCAGGACCGCCTCGACAAGCTCGGCCTGATGGCCTACAACGACGAAAATCCCGTCGGGGACGAGGGGCCTTGTGGCTTCGATCACGTAGTTGACCATGGGGACACCGCACAGGGTGTGCAGAACCTTCGCCCGGTTCGACTTCATCCTGGTGCCCTTGCCAGCCGCCAGGATCACGGCGAAGATCGGCGGACTCTCAGACATGTACTCGCACCACTCCTATCGCGTTCGTCTACCCGGCGGTCGCGTACCACACGCTCCTCGGCTGGGGCGGCAGGATTCGAACCTGCGATCCCGGGACCAAAACCCGGTGCCTTGCCACTTGGACAAGGGCTGATCTCGAAATGCCGGGGGCTGGGACCGGGTCCTGAAGTAACGCCCGTAGTCACATCCTGCTCAGACAATCTCCGCCCCGCGGGAGACCGGCTCGTAGACGCCGATGAAAGGAGCATCGACCATATCCTTCGCGATCCCGGCTGCTTCAGCGTCGTCGAAGATGCCATAGACCGCCGTCCCGCTACCACTCATCGAAGCCCCCAGCGCCCTTGACGCTAGAAGCGTCCGCTCCAGCTTAGCCACCTCAGGGATGATACCCTTGGTCACAGGCGCCAGATCGTTGCCTACGGCCGCGGCCAGGGCCGGGAGACTATTCGAACACAACGCCGAGACGACGGGCTTGACGGAGTTTGTGCTCTCCGTTTTCGCCTCGTCATAGGCCCGGTAGATCCCGGCTGTATCCGCACTCCCGGGCGGTTTGGCGACGACGAGCAGATGGGCCGGTGGCGCAGGAAGCGGCGTGAGGATCTCCCCGATACCTTCGCCCAGAGCCGTCCCTCCCGAGATGCAAAAAGGCACGTCGGCCCCGATCCTGGCCCCGATTCCACGCAGCTCATCTACCTGCAACCCGAGACTGAATAATTCGTTCAGCCCGACCAGGACTGCCGCAGCATCGGCCGAGCCGCCTCCCAGACCTGCGCCTGTCGGGATCTCCTTGCGCAGCGTGAGCTTGACAGGGAACTCCTCACCGGTCAGTCTCTGCAGGGCCTTCCAGGCCAGGTAGGTAGTGTTGCGTTCCTGTGGTCCGATCGCCACCTCCTCAGGCTCCAGCGAGAGATCGAAGCCTCCGGCGGCGCGCCGCAACTCCAGCTCGTCGGCGAGCGAGATGCTCTGCATGACGGTACTGACCTCGTGGTACCCGTCCGCGCGAAGACCGAGAACGTCGAGCGCATAGTTGACCTTGGCGAACGCCTTGAGCCGAACCTCCCGTATCACAACGCCCAGGATAGCGCCGCGTACAAGGCCGCGAAGTCTTCCGGAGACAGCTCCTCGGCCCTCACGTTCGGCCCGTATCCAAGGGACTCGAGAGCCCGTGGAGCCGGTCCCCGGGCCGGCTCCGGCAGATTGTTGACGAGCCGTTTTCGACGGCTTCTGAACGCGCCCAGCACGACGCGCTTTATCCCTTGGTAGTCATCCGGCGGTTCTCTGCGCTCCATCTCGACGACCGCGGAGTGCACCCTGGGCGGCGGATCGAACACCGTCGGCGGGACTCTGTGTGAGATCCTCACCCGCGCCAGGAGCTGCGCGAACACGGCGTAGGCTGCGTAGTCCTTGGAACCGCGCTCCGCCGCCATCCTTCGCGCCACCTCCAGCTGCACCATAAATCGCAGCGTCCGCAACGTCTCCACTTCCTCGAGCAACCGCAGTATGAGCGGCGAGGCTATGTTGTAGGGCAAATTGGCGGCCAGCCTGTTCGGCGCGGGATCGAGTCCAGCGTAATCGAAGCGGAGGGCGTCTCCTTCGAGGATCCGTACGTTGTCCCTATCGCGAACGGCCTCGCGCAGGCTCGGGAGCACATCGGAGTCCAGCTCCACGGCATGTACCAGGGCGGCCCTCTCAGCGAGGAAAGCCGTAAGGAAGCCCCGTCCTGGTCCGACCTCGAGTACCACGTCATCCTCCGTTATGCCCGAGGCCACTATCCTGGCGGTGTTGGGGTCTTTCAGGAAGTGCTGTCCGAAGCGCTTTTTCGGTGGGCCCAGCTCGGACACCGAACCTTATACCTCTAGCGGCAACCCGAAGAGGTTGCGGGCGTTACGGGTGGTAAGGGTGGCCAGTTCTTCATCTTCCATCCCTAGCCTCTCGGCGACGAACCCGGCCGTGTGCACGAGGTTTTCGGGCGTGTTCTTCCTGCCGCGCACGGGCTGGGGGCTCAGGTAAGGGGCGTCCGTCTCCACGAGGAGGCGTTCTTCGTCTATCAGGCGGAGAACCCTGGCCGTCTCGCTGTCCCTGTACGTTACGTTGCCTGCGAGGCCGACATAGTAGCCGCGCTCCGTCGCCTCCCTGACCTCGCGGGCACCACCCTCGAAGCAGTGCAGGACGATAGGAACCCTGGCACTCCCGAGGCAAGCCATCGTATCGGCGAAGGCTTCGCGAGAGTGGATCACCAGCGGCAGGCGCGTATCGTTGGCAAGGGAGATCACATCCTCGAACAGCGCCCGCTGCACCTCCTCCGACCACTCAGAGCGGTAGTAGTCGAGCCCGACCTCACCAAGGGCCACTATCCCCGGCGACTCCGAGAGCTCGGCCAGCGCTTCGAGGTCGGCCGCCGTATAAGTACCTGCGTTGTGGGGATGTATACCTGCTGTCGAGTAGACGTTCGGCAACACCGCCGCAAGCTCGGCCCCCCGCTGCGAATCCTCGACGTCGGTCCCGACGTTCACAACAGCCACGACCCCGACCTCCGCAGCGCTTCTTACCGCTCTCTCCGGCGAGACCTCGAGCCGCAAAAGGTGCGTGTGCGAGTCCACGAGCATAGCGCCCATCACCTCTTCC
>JAJNDJ010000015.1 GCA_021156345.1 Rubrobacteraceae bacterium
GCATCCCATGGGTGTGACTCTCTCTGGGAAGAGAGCACCTCATTTACCAAGGCTGCATGATCTGTGCCGCAGCCACAGACGGTTTCGGAGGCACTCAGGACCGACCTCTCTCCACAGTCGCACTCCACCACGACACACCCATGACACCATACGTAGTCCTCAGCGTATGGGGTCTTGTGCACCTCGTAGTGCCCCTCGGTGCTGTCGATAACTGCTGTCATCCAGCTACCCCCTTTCCCCTCCGGATGTACCTGGTTGATCGTATATATGCTACTTTTGTAGCTATCCACTATAATTGCGCATGCCGAGCGTCGTCAAGACCATATCCGCACACTTAACAACTCTTAAAGGCTCTGTGGACCAAATGAAGATATATGTCTTCGGCAACGAATATGTAGCGGAAGACAAGAGGGCTATTGAAGTTGCAAAAGAGCTAGAAGGAGCAATAGAGGGCATCTCGTTTGTCTTCGTCAACCCTAACGAAGGGTGACGTTGATCGAAGGAGGTGTGATCGACGAGTTGATTTCCTCCCCTCGCGGATCAGTGCACGACTTCGATCTGGCCTTTCAACTGAGATACCTGAAGAAGCTGAACAAACTAGGGGAAGTCACCATAATCGGCATACCGCAAGAAGGAGAAGTGGATCATCTTCGTATCCAGTCTATCTTGAGGAAATTGGTAGCGCACGACATGCAAGGGTCGTAGGCACGCACAATGCTCTCGGCGTTCATGCGCAGCGTATCTTCGTCTCCATCCAGGTTCTCGTTGAAGTAATCTTTCAGGTCGTTCTCGATGTTTATCTGGTTTTGCGCTGTCGGAACGACCACATCGTAGTCCTCGATAACGCCTCTCTCGTTGACCTTCGCCGCATGGTACAGAAGCCCCCGCGGAGCCTCGATCAGCCCCACTCCTGTACCAGGCTGCGCCGGCTTTCGAACCGGCTTCTCATCGGTCAGATGTATGGTGCTCAAGATATCGATCGCATCGTCGACACACTGCAAAATCTCAATCGCTTGTGCGAGGTTATTGTGATAGATGTTGTTAGATGGGAAGGCTGAAAGATAGGATGCTACATCGTCCTTTGTCTGGGGATGGAGGAGCTCGGAATTCAAGTTCATGCGCGCTAGCGCACCGACGAGGTAATCCTCTTGAGTGTCGGAAAACCGATACCCCTCTGCGTGTGAGTAGGGGATCTGTACGTACTGCAAGTAATTCTCGAACTCCGATCGAGCGATTCGGCTCCCGTTCGAGTTCGCAACATCGCCTTCGAGAAAATCGAACTGTGTCTCGTTGCGCAGAGCCAGATAATCCGTGTTTCGGATAAGAGTCGCATCCCACTCAAGGAACGTTTCAATTCCTCTGAGTACCTGAGGTCGTATGGCCTCCAAGCGAGCAAGAAGGCCGGGGAACTTTGCCGGGTCGGGATTTCTGAGGAATCCCCCCACGGTCGGCCACGGGGCGTGGATCGCAGCCCCCACGGCGGCGTTGCTGATGTCCGTGCCTAGCTGCTTGATGTCGAATGAATCGTGCAGGAGCGTGTGGCCGATATCGCCAGGGTCGTCGGAGACGTCGAGGATAGAGTCGACACCAAGGACGTCTGGCAACACGAAGAAGTAGAGGTGCAACCCGTGGTCCCTGATCATGAGCCCGTCATAGGCCAACCTGCGAAGCGCCTTCGTCAGCTCCGTTACCGCGATCCCCTGGGAGCTTTCGATCGCCATCAGGGAGGCGAAGAGGTGGGCGACGGAACACGTGCCACAGATCCTGGACAGGAAGGACGGTACCGCGACGATCCGCTTGCCCCTGACCGCCGTCGTAAAGAACCTGCGGTAGTCGCTGATGATGAACTGCAGGTCCTTGACTTCTTCGTCTTCGATCAAGACCTTGAGGCCTGCGTTGCCCTCGATCTTCGTGATGGTGTCTATCGCAATGTTTCTAGGAGGCATGCTGGCCGATACCAAATAGTTCCAAGTACTTGTTCAACGTCTGCAAAAAGGAAGGCACCTTCATCGGGCACCCACGCACCATATCGTCGACCTGTATTACCTCGTTGAGCCTCTTGACCTCTTTTCCGTAGTCAAAGTGACTCAGGTACCACCGTATTCTTTCGTCTATCTGCTCGTTGGCAAACTGGTTCCGGCTCGTCGAAGGCTTACCGGTACAGGCGCACGCGCCTATAGCCACCACGTACTGGGAGTTCTCACGGATCTCCCTCACCTCTTCCGCCTGCGACTCAGACGAAATCGCCCCTTCGATGAACGCCACGTCCAGTCCGGCAAGCGAGTTCTTCGTCTTGAGCGCCTTCATGTGCCTGAACTCGACCACCTTCTTCCATTCATCGAGGTGGTCGTTGAGTAACTCAGTAAGGAGGATCGTGCTGTCTTCGCAGCAGGTGAAAGAAAACCAGCCCACGACCAGCCGCTCATGCTGGTCAGTGCCGCTTGTCAGCTGTGTTGATTGCTCCATAGTCCTGTGATCCTATGGGAGAAAATACAGGATGTTCTCTTTGCAGGCAACGCCAAGAACGTGAACCGCCGCGATCGGCCCGAACAGAGCAGCAACGCCGTACGCAGAGCACTCTCTTCTGGCCACTCACCTTACCGCGCCGGAACTTCCTCGTGATCATCCAGGCTCAGGAGCAGCATCTCTCCAGATCGGGCGACGGTGCCCTGGATGGCGGCGTTCCCGGGACGGTCCTCCACCTCGCTAAGCTTCTGAGGGAAGTCCACCAACGAGACCAAATCGCGGGATAGGTCAGGAAACCGTGGGGATAGAACAGAGGGCGTGACCGGAAAGAACCTCTCTCCCCACGCACGGTGGGCTTCAGCTGCGGAGAGGGTGCGGCCCCGAGAGGACCCGATGACGCTTTGGAGGCGGTCCTCGACTTCTCCCACCCGTTCTGCCGGATAGGCACCGAAGAGCAAGAAGTTCCCCCCGAGGTTTCTGGCGTACGCCATGCCGGGGTTCAAGAAGGCCAGGTGCCAGAGCGGCAGGCCGACCTCGGCTATGCCCGCCACAGCGCCGGTTAGTTCCTCCGCCGATCCGAAGGCAGCGCCGAAGGGTACATCCGCATGCGCCTGCCGGGTTCGCAGCTTCGCGCCCACGATAATCCCCGACGCTCCGGGTCCGATGAAGGATCGCACCTCCTCCCCCGATACCTCGACGATCTCTCCGCCCGATAGGACCACCCTCGCCGATAGGACGTTCTCGCTCAGCCAGCCGTACTCGAAGGAGCCGACGCCGAGGCCATCCATGGCCAGCCAGCCGCCTACCGTGGCCCGGGGGGCGCTCGTAGGATAGACGGCGAGGCCCCATCCCCGCGTGCGCAGGGGGTCGTCCAGCTGCAGCCACGACGCCCCTGGCTCGGCTTCCACCCAGGGCTCTTCGTGCTCGGGTAGGCGCAGGCCACGCATCAGGTCGAAGCGGATCAGAATACTACCGCCCTCGACATCCGCCTTGGAGGCCGTCCCGGCACCCAGCGCGACCAGCGGCACGGAGTAACGCCCGGCCTCCTCCGCGAGGAGCTTGACCTCCTCGGCATTCATCGGCGACACGGAAGCTAGAGCGTCTCCGACGTCCGGCACACCCGGCGGAGCCGATTCTGTTCTCTTCAACCGGTCTCCGAAGACCTCCTCGAGACCCCTCAGGGCTCGCTCGTGGGGAGATTCCATAGATTCTGTCCTTCCTTCTGTTTGGTTACACCCGAAACGTACTACCGCCCAAGCAACTGTTCCTGAGCAATCTTGACGGTTTGCCCCATCCATGTTGACCATCTTCTGTAGCGTTCCGTCCGAGCCCGTGCTCGATCCTCGGGCGGGGTGGTGGTCTACGATCAATGCTCGAGCGAATCGTCAAGGTGTGTCTACCTGATGAGGACCTGAAAAGCCACCATAGCGACGACGGAGACCGTGATCACCACGGCCACGAGATTGCTGGAAGCTTCCTCGTTGGCGTCGGGCACGAGCTCGGAGAAGATCATCCAGATCATGGCCCCCGCCGCGAAGCCCAATCCGCAAGGCAGCAGCGGCCGGAAGACCTCAACAAAGAAGAACGCCGGTACCGCCATCAGGGGCTGGGGCAAGCTGGAGAAGATGCTCCAGAATGCGGCGCGAACCCAGCCCACCCCGCGCGGCACGAGTACCAGGCTGATGGCGAGCCCCTCGGGCACGTTGTGGACGGCCAGAGCCAGGCTTATGAACAGGCCAAGGGCCTCACCTCCGCCGAAAGATACCCCTATCCCCACCCCCTCGGTGAAAGAGTGTATCGTCATGACGCCGACGATGAGCAGCGCCTTGCGGGCGTCGAAACCGCTCATGCTCGCGAAAACCGCCGGGTGCTCCTCTTGCCGGAGGGACCGGCGCGCGACCACGATGAACGCTAGGCCGAGCAGGGCACCCGCCAGCGCACGCAGGGGGCCGTAATTCATGCCCTCGTAGATCAGGCCGAAGCTCGCCGCGAGCATGAGCCCGGCCGCGACGGCGTTGGAGACCCCGAGCCACCGGCGTGTGGGGTGCTTGGCGAAAGCGAAGGGCACGGCGCCGAGCCCAGTGGCCACCGCCGTGAGCAGTGCGAAGAGAAAGACCGAAGACGCGCCCGCCGATTCCATATCTCCTACACCCCGAGCAGCCGCCGCCCGCGAGCTCGCATTCTCAGAGTTTAACCTGCGAATAGACCAGCAACGGCCAGGTAGGAACATCTTCGCCTCGGGCTGCGGCGTCGACCTGCCTCTCCAACCCACGAAGAGAGAGCCACGCATCCCGAACGCCGTCCTTCACCTCGGGGATGCTCCTCAGGCCACCCTTCGAGAAATCTGTGGAGAGGACCCTCACCGACCTGGCGTTCAACCCGATCAGCGCCTCGCAGATCGCCTGGTTCAGCCCTCCCTCCACAGGATAGCAGGCGTGCCTCAAGCGTATCTCCTCAGCCTGCCGCCGGGCAGCTTCTCCCCTCCGGGCGGCGGTCTCGATATCCCGCAGCGCGCCGCTAGTCCGCAAGAACACCTCGTGCGCCAGCCGGGTGAGCACGAGCCCCTCGTGACCGAGGAGAGCCGCGTCGGCGAGCAGGTCCGAGAGCCCAACGCGCCCGTTGTCCTGCCAGTGCCATACCTCTCCGAGGCGCCTGACGAACTCGTCCTCTGCCATTCCAGATCCCTTCTTACACCGCCGTCCGTGCCACTATCCCCGCCTCCGCGAGACGAGCGTGCTCGTGAAGAGTCCGCTCGCCCTCGTTGGCGGTTGCCATACCGTACCGGAAGCGAGCAGCTTCGCCATGAGCAGGGTTGCCCATATGAGTGGCAAAGATTGGCCAAATGGGGCGTCAATAGACGTGAAGGGGGAGGGCTTATCCGCCGAGGATGCCCATCTCGCGGGCCTTAGCCAGAACCTCAAGCTGGGAGTGCGCACCCAACGCCTGTAACAAGGAGCGAACGTGGTTTCTGACCGTGGCCTCGGAGAGGAAGAGCTCCTTACCGATCTCCTTCACCGACTTGCCCTCAGAAAGTAACTGCAGCACTTCGAGCTGCCTCGGGGTCAGGGCGGGGATGTTTCTCCTTCTCGGGGCGGGCGCCTCCTTCTTGGAAGAAAGCTGTATCAGCCCGTGGGCCATCTCGAGCGCGTCGTGGGTTCCCTGCGTGTCGCGAAATAGGTGCACCAGGTATGGCCCCTCCTCGGTCTCGACCGTGAGGTTGCTGACGCTCACCCACCGCCTGTCTCCTGAGCGGGTCTTAATGCGCATCTCAAAGGCTGAGACGGGACGATGGGCCCGGGCAAGGTGCATGACCGAGCAACCGTGGGCGCAGAAAGGTCCACCGTCCTCGCGCTCGCCCATGACGGCATCGTAACAAGGCTGCCCCAGAGCCTCCTGCGCAAGCGCCCCGGTGAGGTACTCCATCCCAGAGTCCCAGTGGACGATCCTGTAGTCGGGGTCCACCACGTAGACGGCGTCGCCCGTGCGGGCCTCGGTCAGGCTCCTGACCGCCGGAGGAAGCTCTCGCACCTTCCTATCCTCGTTCATAACAGGCCCATTGTATAGTCTGCCTCCGGAGGATCAATCGTCGCGAGAGCCCCCGAGCCGTTGGACCTGTGTCGCATGAAGCGGGTTCCGAAAGTATCTTCGATGTTTCTCAGGGCCATCTCGGGAATGTCGTTCATAAGAGGCCTTTCTGCCATTCGTCCATCACATTCAACGCTCCACACTCTTGCCCTTCCTGTAGCCCTTCTGAACAGGATCTGTCAAGATATTAGATGGTGGGACGGCTCGCGGGGCCGGGAAGTTGGCCGGGGTGGCCCGGAAGGCGGCGTGCAGGTGCCAGGCCACAAGCGCAACGACCGCGAGCATAACCCCAAGGACCACGAGCTCGAGCGAAGCGTGGTTGCGGACCGCCTCGGCCGCGAGGATCAGGCCGGCTATGACGGCCACCGCGAGTGAGATGCCCCGGTGGAAGCGACCTGCCTCCGAGTGCGGCCAGGGGTCCATGGCGCGCACGACTTCTCGCCCCTCGTCGGAATCGGTGCACTCGGCCTTGGCCGGGCAATAGTTGCAGATCTGGGGCCTGCCCCGGTAGCGCACCAGCCGCCGCTCGTGATCCACTTCGCTCCTGACGAGGAGCTGGTCCTCGGGACAGATCCAAGCGTCGTGCGAGGGATGATAGGTGAACCCGGCGGTGCGGTAGCGTTCAGAGCGGACGTGCGAGTGGCGGGCTAAGAGATCGAGCCCGAGGGCTGCGCCGAGCAGGAAGATCGCGTAGCCTACCGCCAGCAAAACTTCGGGATGGATGGTCATTGGCCTACCGCTCCCTCGGCCCGGTGGCTTCGGGCTCGGTGATCTCGGTGAAGAGGATATCATCAGGCTCCTCCACAACTACGCGCGGGACGGTGTGGCGCACGCCGAGGTAGCAGAGGTACAACAGCGGCAGCACGCCGCCGACGATGAAGACCACGTCCCCCGGCAGACGAATCCACTCCAGGAGGGCGTTCGTCTCGTTGGTCAGGAACTCCAGCGTGCGGGCCTCGTAGTAACCTACGCTCACCGACTGGTAGAGCTGCAGGATGCCCAAAGGGAAGAGCGTAGCGAAGCACATCCAGGCGAGCCCTATGTTGAGCGACCAGAAGCTTATCTTGGCCGCCCGCTCCGACCAGCGCTCCTCCGGGATCAGGTAGCGCAGGCAGAACAGCGCGAGCCCCGCTGCAAGCATCCCGTAGACCCCCATCATCGCCGCGTGGCCATGGTTGGCGGTCAGGGCGGTGCCGATCTGGTAGTAGGAGATGATCGGCAGGTTTATGAGGAAGCCGAAGATCCCTGCCCCGAGGAAGTTCCAGAAACCCACCGCCACGAGGAACATCACGGCCCAGCGGTGCGGGAACGGCGTGGGAGAGCGTGACTCCTGCCTGGCCCCGAGCTGCAAAAAGCTCCAGGCCTCTACGGTCAGGAAGGTCAAGGGGATCACCTCCGCCGCCGAGAAGAACGCGCCTAGAGCCATATGTTCTGCAGGCGTCCCCGAGAAATACAGGTGGTGCATGGTACCGATCACACCCCCCGCCGAATACAGCAAAATGTCCAGGTAGATGACGGTGAGTGCCACCTTCTCGCGCACGACACCGAGCAGGACGAAGATGTAGGCGACCATGACTGTCGTGAAAAGTTCCAGGAAGTCCTCGACCCACAGATGGACGACCCAGAAGCGCCAGAAGTCCGCCGTCGTGAAGTGCGAGTCGGGCCGGGCGAGCAGCCCGACGGCGTAGAACGCAGGAATCGCAAGGGCTGCGAAGAAGAACAGCCACGGCATGTTGCCCATATGCTCGCGCCGTAGCCGCCCGCGCATCGCCCTAAAGAGCATCACGACCCAGAAGAAGAGGCCTATCGAGAGCAGTACCTGCCAGAAGCGCCCCAGGTCGAGGTACTCGAAGCCCTGGTTACCGAACCAGGCCCACAGGTCTCCCGTGAGGCCGAAGATACCCGCCCACTCCCCGACGAGGCTCCCGAAGACGACTATGGCCAGGGCGCCGAGCAGCCCGAAGGCGAGGAGGCGCTGGCCCTGCGGCTCCCGGCCGGCGATCATCGGCGCGAGGAAGATCCCCGCCGCCAGAAAGGAGGTCGCCACCCAGAAGATGGCCAGCTGCACGTGCCAGGTGCGCATGAGGTTGTAGGGCAGAAACCGGGCGAGGTCTATGCCGAAGAAGCTCGCCAGATCCGCCCGATAGTGCTGGGACGCCGCCCCCACCAGCGTCTGCACGAGGAAGAGCGCGGCCATGACTATAAAGAACCACGCGCACGCCCGCTGCGCCGGCGTGAGCGCCACGTCCCCGGGGCTGCGAAACGACAGCGTAGCCTGCTCGCGCCCGCGCCAGCCGAGGAAGTTCCACCGGCCGAAGGCCGCAAACAAGAGCCCGATGCCACCCAGGAGCGCGATCAAGGAGAGCACGCTCCACACCACGACGTTGGCGGTCGGCTCGTTCTCCACGAGCGGCTCGGGCGGCCAGTTGTTGGTGTAGGTGTAGTCCGTCCCCGGCCTCAAGGCCGAGGCGGCCCACGCCGTCCAGGCGAAGTATGCCGTTAGCTGCTTGATCTCCCCAGGATCGCTTATCGCCTCAGGCCTGAGCCCGTACTTCGTGGTCGGCTCCCCGAAGTACCGCCCATAGTGCTCGCGTAACTCCTCGAAGGCCGCAGCCTGCGGTGCGGTGAACTGGAGGGTTCGCGCCTGGGGGTCGTAGCGGTTCTCCTTGAAGTCCTCGATGGTCTGCGCCGTCGCCCGGTCGGAGCCCCCTCCCCCGTAGCTCTCGCGCACGTAGAGAGCGGATCGCCGCAGATAATCGGCGGTGAAGTCGGGGCCGAGATAGGCACCGTGCCCGAAAATGGAACCGTACTGCATCAGGCCGTTGCGCAGGAAGACCCCCTGCCCGGCCCTCACGTCCTCCCCGGTGAAGACGACCTCGCCCTGCGGGTCCACGACCCGATCGGGGATCGGCGGCTGCCCCGAATACGCCCGATACGCCAGAAGCCCAAGCACGAAGAAGCCGAACAAGACCACCAGCGCCACGGCCTGAACCCAGCCCTTCGAGATAAGCAGCTCACGCCGCTCCGATCCTCGTACCACCAGCCACCTCCAAATGATCCCAGCCAGGCTAGGATCGCCACCCCGAAAATATTACCAATTTAGTAATATAACTTTAACCCTAACCATAACGCAAGGTGTTTGGTGTGAGAACTCTGCTACGCTCTTGGGAGCTTGTCGGAGGCGGTTCGCGAGATGAATTCTTTGATGGTCTGCGTGCCGAGGTGCTCGAGGATTGCTTGCTGGCCCTCTACCCAGGCGTCGTGCAGGGCGCATGGAGCGCCCTCTCCGCAGGCGCGATCCTCCATGATGCAGCGGGCGACGCCGAATGGCCCTTCGACCGTTTCTACAGCTTCCCGAAGCGTTATTTTGTTCGCGGGTCGTGCAAGCCGGGAACCTCCGCCGCGGCCCTGTTCGGTCTCGACGAGACCTGCGTGGGAGAGCTTGGCCAGGATGCGAGCTAGCAGCCGGCGGGGAATGTGGGCTTCGGTGGAGATCCTGTCGGCGGTCACCCGCTCACCGACCCGGGCAAGATACACCAGAGCCCTCAAAGCGTACCGCCCTTCGCTACTCAACTCCAGCTTCAAACCCACCGACTCCTTTGGAGGGAATACTTGTCCGCTCCGATCACCCAGGAACATTACCCGCTAATGCACACCTCTCTACCGCGAGAGGCCTCTTCGACCACTAGACTTGTAATGATATGTGAAGAATAAGGTCACGTTTCGCGTGCGGACGAGTATGCCGCGCCTCATCCGATCTCGCCGGTCGTCTGATAGGGCCGCATCCGCTCCAGAATAGGAGAGTGGGACGCGGCGGTGGAGAGGGAGAGGCACCTGGCCAAAATCATAGGAGCAGAAGCTGAGCGAGCCGCTTCGGTAGAGATTATGAAGGAACACCGATT
>JAJNDJ010000261.1 GCA_021156345.1 Rubrobacteraceae bacterium
TGGCGAAGTGCCCTGTCTCCGGCAACACGAGGAGGTCGGAGCCTGGAATGAGTTCGTGCAGGCGTTCGGCGAGTGCGGGATCGAGCCATGCGTCTTGCTGGCCCCAGATGATGCTGACGGGAACGTCCATGGACGGTAGTAAAGGCTCGAACGCTGCGGTGTCTTCCTCATCGAGCTGGGCATCTTTCTGGAGGTAGAGCCTCTGCCCAGACTCCCCCCTCCATCCTTCGAGGTAGGTCGCGAAGGCGTGTTGGTCCAGCGGCCTGTGCGTCGCCGTGCCAAGGTGCGAGGCGACGATGGCCTCGAAGACTTTGGCGGGCATGGTTCCGTAGACGTCGAGGTGCGCCTTTACGTGCCTGGTCGTGGGTGTTATCCACGGACGGAGGGCGACGCTGTCGACCAGGGCGATGCACCCGAAAGTCACACCTTCGAGCAGGTGGGTGCGCAGGGCGATCGCACCCCCGATATCATGGCCGGCTACCGAGGGCGCCTCGAGCTCCCAGGCCTCTACCAGCTGAGGCGCCTCCTGAGGTTCCAGGTCTCCGGCATCAGCGTACCTTGCCGTTGCGGCCGACGATCTGGACGAACTGGACGATCATCTGCCTGTAGGTCTCCAGAGACGAGGTCACCACATACTCGTTCGGACCGTGATGTCCCCCGCCGACCGGCCCGAACTCGACACCAGGCACCCCAGCCCTCTGGAAGTAGACGACGTCGCTCGCGCCGTGGCGGCCTACGCCGACGGGGTTGCCGCGGAAGTGGCGCGCCGAGACCTCACGGAGCACCTTCACGTAAGGGTTTTGGCGTGTCACGTAGGTAGGTTCTCGGTAGAACAGAACCTCGACATCGGCGGGGAGGTCCACGGAGCGTATCTGGCGCACGATCTCCTCCGGATCCTGGTTAGGGAGGAAGCGGACGTCCAGGTCGTAGGTACAGCGGTCTGGCACGCGGTTGAGAACGTCGCCTCCGATGATGCGCGCCAAGTTCACGCTCGGGTAAGGGAAGAGCTCGGTCCTCTGTTCTGTGAATGGCAGGCCTGTAACCCTGCGGTAGTGCTCGTATGCGAGGAGCACGGCGTTCTTGCCCAGCCAGGGCTGGGAGCCGTGGGCGCTCTTACCCCGCATCGTCACGCGAACGTCGAGCACACCCTTCGCCTGGGTACCGATATGGAAATCCGTCGGCTCGCCCGTGATCAAGAAGTCCCCCACGTGGCCGTTGGAGATCAAGACCTCAGCGCCCGTTTTCGCGCCGTGCTCACCCTCTTCATCGGGGACGACTAGTAGCTCGACCGTGGATTCGCACCCCAGCTTTTTCAGATCCTCGATGGCATACATCATGGCGGCGAGGGCGCCTTTCATGTCGTAGACGCCACGACCGTAGAGCTCGTCCTCCTCCTCGCGTGGCTCGAACTGCGACTCCTCGCCGGGCACCACGTCGACGTGGCCGTGAAGGAGTATCTTTGGATCTCCGGCCCCAATCCGCACCACGAGAGATGACAGGTCACCCCGGGGGCCCGCGCCCGTATAGCGCGCCGTCTCCAGCCCGCGCGCCCCGAACCAGCCATTGATAAAGTCCATGGCAGACTGCGCCGCGCCTGGCGTGTAAGACCTGTAGCGCACGAGCTGGCGGGTAAGCGCATGGACCTCGGTGTTCTCGGTTACTACCGCCAGATGCGTCTCCACTCTTCGGACACCAACAAGTGCAGTCTATATTCCAGCACGCCGCCTTGCAGGCGGCTTTTCAGCATTTCAGCTTGGGCTTGCCCTGGTTAAGAAGCTCGAGGGCCCTAAGGCCGGAGCGTGCTGACTTGCTGAGGCCTTAGCCCGATTCTAGCGGGGGATTGGGGCTCCTGTCTCGAAGGCAACGGTCGCGCCGAGTCCGGAGAGCTTGTCTTCGAAGTGCTCGTATCCCCGCAGGATGTGCTGCGCACCGTCCACGACGGTTGTGCCGTCGGAGACCAAGCCTGCCATCACCAGCGCTGCGCCTCCGCGCAGGTCGGGCGCCTGCACGATACTCCCCTGGAGCTGACGCGGGCCGCGGATGAGCGCCCTGTGGCCACCGAAGAGGTCGATGGCGGCGTCGAGGCGGTTTAGCTCCTCGGCCACCTGCAGCCTATTCTCATAGACATTCTCCGTAATGATGCCAGCGCCGGAGGCCTGGGTGAGCAGGACCATCATCTGGGCCTGAAGGTCGGTGGCGAAACCCGGGAAAGGTAGGGTTGCGACGTCTACACCGCGGAGCGCGGCCGGGTCGTCGACCCTCACCCTTATGCCCGGGTAGCCAGGGGTGGTATTTAGCTCCACGCCCATCTCCCGCAGCTTCTCGAGCTCCATCTTCAGGTGTTCGGGGAGGGCGTTCGTGACCGTGACGTCCCCGCCGGTGGCGGCCGTTGCCATCAAGAAAGATCCCGCTTCGATGCGGTCAGGCATCACCGTCCACTCGGTGGGGTAAAGTTCGTCGACGCCTTCGATCACTATGCGGCCCGTACCTGCTCCCATGACGCGCGCACCCATCGAATTGAGGAAGCCGGCGAGGGCGGAGATCTCCGGCTCGCGGGCACCGTTCTCGATAATGGTGACCCCATCCGCGAGCACGG
>JAJNDJ010000016.1 GCA_021156345.1 Rubrobacteraceae bacterium
GGATACGTAACGTCGATGCCACATCCGAGTACGCCAACCGTAGGGCCCCCTGCTTCGACCGCCCCTTCGTGCGCCGCTGCGTCCACCCCTAGCGCGAGCCCGCTTACCACGCACACCCCCCGCTCGGAGAGCGCGATCCCCAGAGCCCTGGCCGTCTCGATGCCCGTCGCCGAGGCTTTTCGCGACCCGACGAGCGCCACGGAGACCGTCTCGGGGACCGCGCCGTTCACAAAGACCGCGGGCGGTGGGTCGGGTATGCTCCTCAACGGCCCCGGGTAAGCGTCGTCGACCGGCGTGAGGGCCTCTATCCCTTTCGCCGCCAGGCGATCCTGCATCAGGCCAGGGTCGAAGGCCCGTTGCAACTCCTCGAAAGCGCGCGAAGCCCTCTCGGAGATCTTCGCCCGCCCCGCCAACTCGACGACAGGCGTCCGGAGAACGGCCTCGGGGTCGAGGTTACCGAGGTGCGCCACGAGGCTGCTCCCTACCCTAGCCTGCAAGAGCGAGAGAAACAGGTACTTTGCGCGGTCATCATCTTCCAACTAGGTGCGACCTCCGGTAGTTGAGTGCCTCGGCAACATGCGCGGCGGCTATCTCCTCCTCGCCAGAGAGGTCGGCGATGGTCCTAGCCACCCTGAGTACCCTGTCATGCCCCCTCCCCGAGAGCCCCATCCGGTCCACCGCCCGCGAGAAGAGCGTCTCCGCATCGCCGCCCAAGGCACACGCCTCGCGCAGCCGGCGTCCGGAGAGTGCGGAGTTGGGAGATCCCTGGCGCAGGTCCTGGACCCCTCGCGCCGCGCTAACCCGCTCCCTCACAAACTGGGACTCTTCTGAGTGTCTCTCCTCTCGCAGCTCCTGGCGCGTAAGGCGTGGCACGTCCACGAAGAGGTCCATGCGATCGAGCAAAGGACCGGAGATGCGGCCCTGATAGCGCTCGATCTGGCCGGGCGTACACCGGCAGACCCGCCTCCTGTCCCCGGCGTAGCCGCAGGGACATGGGTTCATGGAACAGACTAAGGTGACCCGCGCAGGATAGCTGAGGGTCGCGGCCACCCGCGAGATCGTCACGTGACCATCCTCCAGGGGCTGGCGCAAGGCCTCGAGTGCCGTCCGGCTGAACTCGGGCAACTCGTCGAGGAAGAGCACGCCGTGGTGCGCCAGCGACACCTCCCCCGGCCGCGGGTTGCTACCACCCCCCGCCAGCCCGGAGGTCGATACGGTGTGGTGGGGTGCCCTGAACGGCCTGCGCGTGACGAGTGTCCCGTTACCCTCTCCGCTCGCGCTGTGGACCTTGGTCACCTCGATGCGCTCCTCCATGGTGAGCGGAGGGAGAATGCCAGGCATCCTGCGCGCCAACATGGTCTTCCCGGAGCCAGGCGGCCCACTCATGATGACGTTGTGACTCCCTGCCGCAGCCACCTCCAGCGCCCGCTTGGCGTAGCGCTGCCCCGCCACGTCGGCAAAGTCCTCGCCAGGTTCTACCGTCTGCCCCTCCTCGTCCGCAGGTTCAGCGGGAGAGACCCGCGAAGAGTCCCCCAGAAACTCCACAGCCTCCCTGAGGCTCCGCATTCCATAGACCTCTACGCCGCCGATGGCCGCAGCCTCGGGTGCGTCTCGCTCGGGAACGAGCAGACGCGGTAACCCTTCCCTCCTGGCGCCCTCAGCCATAGATAGTGCCCCCCTGACACCCCGCAACCCACCGTCGAGCGAAAGCTCCCCCACCACACCCGCACCCTCCAAACCTCCCGCCGGCAGCACGCCCGATGCGCCGAGAATCCCGAGCGCGATCGGAAGGTCGAAGGCGGGCCCCTCCTTCCTCAAGTTCGCCGGAGCGAGGTTCACTATTACCTTCTTGGTCGGGAACTTGTAGCCACTGTTGGAGATGGCCACCCTTACCCTCTCCCGTGCCTCCTGCACCGCCGCATCAGGCAGACCCACGATCGAGAAACCAGGCAACCCTGTGCTGACGTCCACCTCGACCTCCACAGGCAACGCGTCTATCCCGAACAGACTGAGGCTCCTCGCCCGGCAGACGGACATCAGCCACAACACCTACAAGCCATCGCCGTGATTCCTAACTCCACCACCTCGACATAGCAAGCCCCAACAGTATACAGTATTTGTGTCTATGATGATATACAGAAGTTTATTATTTTATACAGCGTACCAGCACATGAGGTTTCGCGCGTGCAAGAGCCCTGGCTGACACGCCGGCTGCAAGGCGCGTGCCCACATGCACGTGGTCTCCTGCATAGGTTCGGGGTTCCCCTTGACGTCGCGAGGACCAGCCCGCCGGTAGCTTACTGCGCCGAGTGCGTGGGAGGAACATATTCAGAAGTTCGCGCCAGGGGTCATTAGGTGGCATCATGACCGCAGTGGAAAGGGGTGACCCGCCGAGTTCTAGGAGCGGGTCGGAAAGGAGGTAACGCGGTATGCAACCTACTCGCGTGCTACCTGCTGTTTCCGTGCTGTCCTTGATCAGCGTGGAATACGGCGGCTGGGCGTTGCTAGGATTCCTCACTGGACGCGGCCAACTCGGCCAGTTCCGAGAGCAGTTCTTCAGGGCTGGGCACGCCCACGCCGGGGTGCTGTTGGTGCTCTCGCTCGTATACTTCCTGCACCTCGACCGAACCGGCTACTCGGACGGAGTCAAGTGGCTCGCTGGCAGCCTACTGCTTGCGGGGATCATGGCTCAGTCGGGTGGCTTCTTCATCCACCTTGGGCTCGGACAGCCCAACAGAAGCTCTCTAGGCACGGTGGTGACGCGGTTCGGCGCTCTGCTCATCGCGGCGGCGTTGATCATCTTGGCCGTGGGTTTGCTCAGGAGCGGTCGCCAGGGCTAGTAGTGAAGGAGTTCGCGGCCGGGTTAATGAACCAGGACCGGGGACCGTGGCCGTCATTTGCCAAACCTCGTCGAAGGGGGATTCTCGGAAGTTCGACGCAAGCAAAACGTCTTGACACGCGTGACACAGTTGCTACTATGTGCACCTGGCAAAGGAACAACCCGAAGTAGAGGCTGAGAAGCCCGTCCCAATTATGGGCGCTTAAGAGACGGGCAGAGCTAGTAGCGCAACCGGCTACCGAGAAAGCGGTGGTCGGTTGCGTTTCGCTTTGGGCGAAAGGAGGTGAGAGTGCCTTGAGCTGCCGTAGGGTCCGGGTCGGACACGCATGAAACCTAGGGTGACCGCTCAGCTTCATTCGTCTTCCGGCAGGAGCTCGAAGATCCTCAGAGACAACACGCACATCGAGACGGTCGTGGAAGTGGCCGGGGTGGGTAAGTTGGTACTAGATGTGGACAGCGGAGGCGGCTACTCGCTACGGGCGTATCCGGAGGGCAGCGAAGATACAAGCCGAGACCTGCTCGCAGTTGGCGTTGTGCATGCCGACGGGATCATAGCCATCCACCCGGAGGGGTTGTCTGCTGTTGATGGTGAGCAAGGAGCCCCGGGCGCCGAGCGAAATCCCAATATGTGAGGCTCCCATTCTTCCCTCATTCACGAAGTGCGTAGCCTGTTTCACCCTACAGCCTAAAAGACATGTTCTCCGGAGTTCGCACCAAGTACGTGCGGCTGGCATCATGTAGCAGCCTGGCAATCCACAAGCGAGGAGGACACCTTCTATGAGCATCTTCCCATCCAAGGTCCTTTTGGCCACCGACGGTTCTAGGGAGGCCGAGCTGGCCGCCCGAACCGCAGCGGACCTAAGCCAGAAGACCGGCTCAGAGTTGCACGTCGTTCACGCCTTCGGCATCGTCCCTGTAGGACCTCCGGTCTATCCCGAAGCCACCGACCTCCAGAGTGTAGATTACGAAACGCAGACTGAGGAACGTCAGCGGATCTCCGAGCAACGAGCTCGAGAGGTGCTTGAGGCGGAGGTGGAGAAGATAAGCTCTTACGGGGGCACGGTAGCTCAAGAGCATCTGATAGAGGGATGGGTAGCCCCGGCGATCGTCACGTTGGCCGAGGAGATAGGGGCAGGTCTGATAGTAATGGGCAGCAGGGGCTTGGGTGGGATCAGGAGAGCGTTGATGGGCAGCGTCTCTGACTCGGTTGTGCGGCATGCCCACTGCCCCGTATTGGTGGTGCGCGAGTAACGCCGCTCCAGAGGGTCTTTCGCACCATTCACACTTCGCGCAGCCGCGTAGAAGGCTGATTTTGCGAACTTCGCCCTTGACGAATTCTCGAAGGGTTCGCACCTGGCTCGCAAGAAGTCTCGAGAGTAATGGGTGGGCATAGAGCGTAGGGAGACTCGTCTGCATAGTCATCCGAGGAAAGGCGAAAGATTCAAGCACGTCTTCGATCTGATCGGAACTACTGTCCAGCGTCTTTGTGCCGAGCTTCGCCTTGACGGAGTTCTCGGAAGATTGCTCAACGCGACTTGCAGGAGTACGTAGGTCTGAAATCTGCTATTTTGCCCAACGTAGCACAAGGGTTCTGCCATGTTACGTCGGGGAAAGGAAGAAGCGTTATTGTGGATCGGCGAGACGCACTAGGGTTGCCGTTGGCCAAGCTCTTCGATGAGGCGGAAATCCTAGAGTTCGCGGCTTCCCTGAGGGGCGACCTGATACGCCCCGAGGACGACCGCTACGGTGCTGCCCGGGCGGTCTTCAACGCCATTGTGGATCGACGTCCCGCCCTGATCGTCCGCTGCACGGGCGTGGCCGACGTGATGAGGGGCGTCGAGTTCGCCCGGTCACGCGACCTGCCGTTATCTATTCGTGGCGGGGGGCACAGCGTCGCTGGCAAGGCGGTATGCGACGGGGGCCTGATGCTCGACCTTTCGCCCATGAAGGGCATCCGCGTCGACCCGGCTCAGCGTACCGCCGAAGCCCAGGCCGGGCTAACATTGGGGGAGTTCGACCACGAGACGCAGGCATTCGGTTTGGCGACCACCCTCGGGGTCGTCTCGGTGACAGGAATAGCGGGCCTTACGCTCGGGGGTGGCCTCGGATGGCTCAACGGCAGGCACGGCCTCGCCTGCGACAATCTCATCTCGGCCGACGTGGTAACGGCCGACGGCCGACTCTTGAGGGCCACAGAGGAAGAGAACGAGGACCTCTTCTGGGGCATCCGGGGAGGCGGAGGCAACTTCGGGGTTGTGACCTCCTTCCAATACCGGCTGCATCCGGTTTCGACGGTGCTTGCTGGCGGGCTCTCCTACCCGCTGTCCAAGGCCCACGAGGTCCTTCGCTACTACCACGAGTTCGCCAGCGGGTGTCCCGACGGACTCTCGACCACCGCTTCGCTGGGCGTGTCACCGGAGGGCGAGGGCACGATCAGCGTCTCGGTGTGCTACTGCGGGCCCCTCGAGGAGGGAGAGCGGGTGCTTCGCCCCCTGCGGGAGTTCGGCTCGCCACTAGCGGATAACATCGAGCCCATGGCCTACACCACGCTCCAGAGCGCCCCCGATGCGGGCTTCCCGCCAGGACGGCGCCACTACTGGAAGTCGAGCTACATCAAAGAACTAAGCGAGGAGGCCATCGAGGTCATGGCCGAGTACGTCTCAGAGATACCCTCGCGCGCCACGGGGGTTGGCCTCCAGCAGATGCACGGGGCGGCAAGCCGCGTGGACCCGACGGCCACAGCCTTTCCACACAGGGACGAGCACTACGACTTCCTGATCCTCTCGCAGTGGGCCGACCCGGCGGAATCCGAGAAGAACGTCGAGTGGACGCGCTCGTTATTCGAGGCGATGGAGCCCTTCTTCGAGGAAGGCGTCTACGTGAACAACCTCGGGGACGAAGGAGAGGATCGGGTGATGGCAGCGTATGGCGCCAATTACGGGCGGCTGCTGGCTCTCAAGGGCAAGTACGACCCCACCAATCTCTTTCGCCTGAACCAGAACATAGCACCGCCCACCGAAGCCGCTAGCAGCCCGGTTTCGTAGTAGCAGAACACCCTATTCAGCCGAGTGCGTGCAAGTCAGATTCTACAAACGTCGCCATGACGGATTTCTAGGAAGTAGGAACCGAGGCTTTCTTCTTCTGCCCGAACGCACGCGTCGTCGAAGCAAAAATAGCGCAATCAAGCCAAAGATAGCCCCAACTACGATGCCCCACCTCTTCGCCGCTGAGCCCGCCGACGGGCGCTTGCTTTCCCTTCCTGTTAATGGCTCCTCAGCACCGCTGTAGGCAGGGTAGCGTGCCTTGTAGCCTACCAGCTTGCCGATGGTAGCCAGCAGCCCAAAGCGAACCCTCTGCACCAACAAAGCGGGCCAGGCGAGGTAAATCTCATCCTCGTACTCGCGGGATATGACCGCCCACTGCAAGAGGTTGGGCAGACCACTCTTGGGGTTGACCTTGCCGTCCCTTTGGAGACCGAAGAAGGTCTCAAACCATTCCTCCATCCTCAACGCCGGCCGGAACTCGAGGATGAGATGCACCTCATCCTCGTTCGGATTGCCCCATACGTGGGGTGTGCCAGCACGAACCACGACGCTCTCCCCAGCAAAAACGTCGCGCCCTTGACCGCGCATGCTCAGGCGAGCCGTGCCCGAGATGATCTCGAATCGCTCCTCCATATAGGGGTGAACGTGCTCGATAGGCACGCGCCCGCCCCCTTTCATGAGGTCCTCAACTTGCAACAGCTCGCCGTTGGTGTCGCGCGCGGTCTTGAGGAAGCGTATGCGAGCACCGGAGAACGGGCTTTCGATGGTATCTCCTGCTTTGGCCATGATGCTCCTTCCCTATATCTCCTCGGATAGACATAATGCCACCCAAAGTAGTCAAGTGCATGCTGAGGAACCCCTTGAAGAACCCCTATTCACCCCAATGAGTGGAAGGCGCATTTTCAGAAGTTTCCAGGTCGAAAGCCTGAAGTGTACTCGCTACGCTAAGTGCTCGAAGTACCTGAGGCAACTGCTGGAGTAATTAGAGAATTCATCCGAAAGGCAGCTCTCTGTAGGCGCCCTTCCCAACCAGGGTCAGGCAAGCGTTGACCTCTAATCTATGAGTTACCTGGAAGGAAGATTCAGCGAAATACTCGGCCTTGACGGGGGTCTCCGAACTTATTCCATGACGCATCGACAGAGGCTGAATTCGGGGGTTGCCCACAGACGCCAACACGTGCAATATGTGCCTAGCTTTCGAGGGTTCGATCGATACGGGAGGGATCACCGCGTGACAACCGCATCATCACGACCTGCCTCCGCCCGCCAGGGCTTGCTCGCCCGCCACCCGCTCGTCTCCTACTTCCCGATCGCCTTCACCTGGACGCCGCTCTTTTCGGTCTTGCTTTCGAAGGACGGCCCTGGCCTGCTGCCCTACGGCGTGAGCCCGGCGCTGGCGCGCCTGATAGCCCCCGCCAGCCTGCTGGGACCTTCCGTGGCCGCGTTCATCGTGACGGGCGCGACCGAAGGTGGGGCGGGCATAGGCCGCCTGCTACGTCGGATCGTGCGATGGCGGGTTGGCTTGCGATGGTACCTGTTCGTCCTCGTAGGTCTCCCGGTGGTCATGGTGCTCGGTACGCTCCTCCGACCGGGTGCCCTGGCGTCGTTAGATATCTCGGCCGTTCCGTCCGGTATCGCATACCTCGGACGCGAGGGCGGCTGGGCTATCGGGCTGAGGCCCCACGAGCGCCAAGTGTGCGCTGACTCTCGCATCTCGTTCAGTCCTTGGCGCCGCGGACGACAATCCCACTCAGTAGCGCGCTTGCCGCGTAGAGGTGCCACTGTTCTGGGTCGCCCATCTGCAATCCGCGGGCTCGCTGGCCAAGCAACAGTTGCGTAGCGAGTACCTTGTTGTGGGGCTTACCATCCATGATCGTCTCGAGGTCGCGCAGTGCTGCTCGCATGAGCATAGAGACCTGCTCCGCGAGCTCCTCGACGGGAGGACCGGGGAGCTTCTCTGCAGAGGTCACGAACCGAGTGATACGCCGCTCTGCCTCTTCGGGGTCGAGCTCTTCTTCGTCGAAGGGCTCGTCGCTCATCTTCTCCTCGTAGCGTTCTCCCTCACCCCGAGGGGTATTTTGTGCAGGATCATCAGGCATGTTCGTCCCTTTCTCACCGGCTGGAGCTCCATTTAGCCAGGTACCTGGAAGGCGTGTTCTCCGATGCCCCTTTGCTGCATCCTAGCATGCTCGCAAACAGCGATAGGATTGGCGAGCAGGTTGTGTGTAGGCTCAAGCCGTCGCGATTGGTGCGGCTCTGAAGGACCGCGCAGCGGGCGACACAGCGGCGGTAAAGTGGCTCAACGCAAGAACCAGAACACAATATTGCTTGAGCTAGGCTTCCATGCTGTGTTGGGAGATGGTGCCCGTGAAGTTCACTTCGGGCTGGCGGTACAGTAGTTCGTTGACCTACTTCACCTGTCGAGCAGCGAATAAGCTATCCCTGTGCCTCCTGCGTACACGAGATGGTGTAGCGCGTCTATGGCAACCTCCTTCACCCCCCACTCGGTGAGCGGTGGCGCCACCCCGAGTGCCGGCAGCATCACCTGCTCGCTGCCCCAGACCGCTCCGAAGTGCGCCACTGTCGCCGCGGGTCCCGAAAGTCCTGCTGCTCCAAGGAGTCCCCTAGCACCTCCCCAAGCGCTACCGTACCCCCAATGGACGAGGTTGGAGAAACGCGCCTCGCTCTCCGCATCGATGGGCTGGACACCGAGCACCTTGGCGGCGGCTTGCGCCGGGGCGGAGCTCGCTTGGCGTCCTCGCAGCTTCATCTCGATCGTACTCGAGATAGTCATCACAGCCGTCCCTGCGACCCCGGCGAAGATTCCCTTGCCGAAGGCCGCCGCGATATTCGCTGGTTTCACGGGCATCTCTCCCTTCTCGCGTTCCTGACCGAGGTTACCCAGATCTGCTGTTCGTTAGTCCGCTACTTTCTGCACCACTTAGGGGATATATCATCTCTGATCCTCATTCATCTGAAAGCGCACAAATATGCAGTTCTCGAAAGTCGGCCTTCTCGAAAACCCACAGGTAATTCTGTAACTCGATCCAAGTCCGAAAACACAAAATGGTCCGGGCTGCGTCTCTGTGCTCTGCTGGAGAGTGGTGCTGCAGAAGTACTATTCGAGCGAACAGCTCTAAGCTATCCTTCCAGCGGCCCATGGTCTGCTGTAAGGCGATGTAAAGCTGCTCATGGTTCTCGGAAGTAGGACAGATTCCCCAAAGATACAGAACTTTACTCATGCGGCCACACTTCCATGCTGGTTAGGCTCCACGGTGCTAGAGCAAAAGGAGAAAACGAACGTAGGGAGGAGACACTCGTCTCCAGATAGTAGGCAGGCATCCTCGAAGCCGCCAAGGAGGACCATGAGCAGCCCGTCCAGGCTTATGCAGCCCAGGAAGGCCAGGCTGCTGAGCGAAACCGAAGCCACCAGAGCGTTCAATGCTGGAGCCCCTTATTCACCCTAGGGCGTGGAAGGGGGATTCTCGGGGATTCGCGGCGGGCTTGTGACGATGGCATCATACTTGTGGTGGAACCAGATACCCCCTGCCGAGGGATGCGGGAGGAAGGAGAGGACGATGCACAAGATGCGCAGAGCAAGGCGGGTCGAGCAGCCTCCGTTCGGAGCACAGGTGGCGTTCGCGCGGGTGGCGACACGGGCCTCGGAGCTCTAGCGGTTGGCGCGAGCGCGGCGGGAGCAATGGCGATCGGCGCCCTGGCGATCCGGGCGCTCGCTGTGAAGCGCGGCAGGATTCAGCGCCTCGACATAGAGGAGTTAGAGGTCGGACGGCTGCACGTCAGGGAGCTGATCGTCGAGCAAGAGCAAAAGCCAGTAGTCGAGCAGGAGTAAACCCTACTTCACCACAGGCAAGGGAATAAGATATCACCTACCCTGCGCGCCGAAACGCCCGACAAGCGGCTAGTTCAGCCCAGTGCCTACAAGGGCATTCTACGAAGTTCGCGTTGGACTTGGTCTGGTGGCATCATGCTCTCGTGGTGGAAAGGGGGTAGGACCCTCCAGAGAAGAGCGGGAGGAAGGAGCAAGATCCAGCGATGCCCCTCTACATGACACAGTTCGCCTAAACCCCGGAGGCCTGGGCGACCCTCACTGACAACCCGGAGGACAGGAGCGCAGCCGTGCGCGAACTCTTAGAGACTCATGGCGGGCGGTGTACCTGGCGCCGCTACTCCTCACCGCTCCCTTGTTTCACCTCGACCGCTTCGACCCTGCTGCGCCCATTACGTACGTATTCTTCGCGCTAGTTCTTACCATGACCGCTGCCGCGCTATGGTATCTGTTCAATCAACCCGATATCATTCCTAATGAGCCAGCCGACTCGCTAGCTCCCACCGCGCTCGTCGCCATGTGGCTCGGTCTCGTAGCAGCCGTAACCGCCTTATGGGGACTTGCGCTGTTCGTTACCGACAATGGTTTTTCGGGTTTGATCTGGGTGTGGCCTGGTGACATCCTTACTAGCCGGCTCATAGCAGTGATGCTCTTGACCATCGCCGTCGGTGCTGTGTACGCCCTGCGGTACGCTGATGTGTCGAGGGTGATGCTGGGTGTGATAGCGGTTTACGGCTTCGGGGTAATGCTGGCCAACCTATGGAACATTCTTGCAGCCAAGCCCGTCAACCCGTCTTACGTTGCAGCATTCGGAATCATGTTCCTCGTATCCGCCACCCTACTCATAGCGGAGCGCTAGAGCACCGTTCAAAGGCCGGGGACCACTTGAGAATGGCAGGCGAAAGGCAAGTAGA
>JAJNDJ010000262.1 GCA_021156345.1 Rubrobacteraceae bacterium
GGTGATATTGACACCACTCTGACACCATGAGGAACGCAATACGGTGCAACACCCAGCAAACCGGAGCAGAGAAAGTGGCCTAGGAATGCAGGTTTTGCAAGTCTCTGCACACCCCTGCAACTCATGAATTTTCATTCGTAATGAGCAGGAAAGCGGTTCGAGTCCGCTCGTCGGTTCTCTATTTTTCCTGCAAAAGCCGTAAAAATGACACTCCCACGATGTTCGCGTCGAGGGCTTTGTCAGCAGTACGTCAGCAGTAGACTCTGTACCAAAGGCTCATCGCCGGCATTGGCGTGCTACAAGTGGTTGCAGGGTGCAGCGGTTGGCGTAGGCGAATCCTCTGGCATTGACCGTCTGAGCGATGTGCCCGAGTTTCGGCGGGTAGGGCACCGTCGAAAAAGCTTCGCCCAAGTGTCGAGAAGCCGAATTCTACGAACTTCGCGTTGATCGGATTCTCCGAAGTAGGGGTGTAGGATCTCCTCCGAGGTTCGCATACTCCAGGACAACCACCGCATGTGATCCTACCTCGCGATCGCAAGGTCAACTCAACGGCGCGTCACCGTGCCCCACGCGGCGAAGATGCCGATTTCAGCGACCTCACCCGAGGTCGTAGAACGGATGCATCATTGCATGCCGAGCGGCTCGTAGCCATAGCCTTCGGACAGCCCCGCCGCGGCGAAGAAGTGCTCCACCTGCCCTCGAGCGAACCCGAGCCAGACGTCTGCGTGCTCTTCGCGCATCCACGCGTAGGGGTGCTCCACCTCGTCGGTGATGATGACGCTGCCTCCGGGTCTCACGACTCGGGCCATCTCTAGGAGCATGGCGGTAGGGTGCTCGGCATGGTGTAGGACCATGTTGGCGAACGCCGCGTCAACCGAGCCGTCCTCCAGCGGCAGCCGCGTGGCTTCACCTACTTTGAGGTTCACATTCGATACGCCCAAGGCCGTGAGGTTCTTTCTCGCCACCGCTAGCATCGCCGGGGCGTTGTCTACGCCTACGACCCGCTTGACCCGCGGGGCGATCCCGGCGGCGACGAATCCTGTTCCGGTGCCGACGTCTGCGACCTCCGAATCCTTACCCACCCCGGAGATCTCGGCCATCTTCTCGAACACACGCTCGTCGTAGTAGGCCAGGCGCATGGTGTCCCAGTCGGTGGCCACCCGTTCGAAGAACCTCTGCACGTCCTTAGCTCTCATGTTCTTCATGCTCCGATCATCCTTTCCCGCTCCCGACGCGGCCTTCCGCTCCCTCCTGCATGGCGACCGCCACGACCGCCCCGGAGAGGAACGTCAACGCCCCCACACAGCCTATGGCCCACGAGATCCCCAGGGTATCCGCGATGACCCCGGCTGAAAGGGCGCCAACAGAGTAGCCGAGATCCCGCCAGAAGCGGTAGACGCTCAAGGAGCGTGCCCGCCACGAGGGGTGGGAAGCGTCCGAGACGGCGGCGATCAGAGAAGGGTAGACCATCGCCGTGCCAAGTCCGAGTAGGACGCTCCCGAGTACCCACCACCCGAAGTCCCTCGTCGCAACGGTGATAAAGATGCCGGTGGCCTGCACCCACATCCCCGCCACGATCAAACCCTTGCGGCCCCACCGGTCGCTAAGGGGGCCGGTTGCAACCTGCAGAGTGCCCCAGACCGCCGGGTAGACGGCTTTGAGGATGCCTATTCGGCCCACGCCGAGGCCGAAGTTCGCAAAGAACAGGGGAAAGACGCCCCAGCTCATGCCGTCGTTGAGGTTGTTGACGAGCCCAGCCTGGGAGCAGGCGAAGAGGTTGCGGTCTCTGTACGTACTCTTCACGAAGACCTCTCGGAACGTCAGGGGGCTCGGCCCCGGCGGGTGCTCCTCCATCTCCAGGCGGACGTGCTCGCGTGTATCGCGCACGAGGAAGACGGAGACTACGAGCCCGAGCAAAGCGTAGCCGACGCCGAAGTAGAAGGGCTCCGGTCTGAGCCCGTAGAGGGAGGCGAGGTAGCCGGTGGCGAGCGCGGTAAGTCCCACGGCGAGGTAGCCGGCGAACTCGTTGAGGCCGATGGCCAGGCCCCGCCTGCGTGGTCCCACGAGGTCTATCTTCATGATGACAGTCATAGACCAGGCGAGGCCCTGGTTGACGCCGAGCAGTACGTTGGCAGCTACGATCCACTCCCAGGAGGGGGCGTACATGAGGATAAGGGGCACCGGGACGCCCACCAGCCAGCCCACTACCAGGATCTTCTTCCTGCCGAAGCGGTCGGCAAGCCCTCCGGCGAAGAGGTTGGAAAAGGCCTTGACGAGCCCGAAGGTGACGATGAACGAGAAGATGGCCGTCCTGAGGACCAGCCCGAACTCCTGGGAGCCGATGAGAGGCACTACCGTGCGCTCCAGACCCACCATCCCGCCCACGAAGGCGTTCATCAGGACCAGCAGCGAGAACTGTCCCAGGTTCTCCTTCAGACCGAGCTGGATTGTAGGGGACCCCGAAGGAACCCGTTCAGCGGGCACCGAACCCTAGCCCGCCGCGCAGCGGTTCGCGCCGGCCTCCAGCTCGGTGGGGTCGCCTTCTGGTGCTTCCCCGGCCCGGTTCAGTCCCCCACGAAGGCGTCCTCGGCCTCCCGCAGGACCCGGACGCTCTCGTGCACTTCCGACAGCGGCGCGCAGATAGGTTCCCCGTCGAACGCGACGGGCTCACTCGTGTGTCCGGGCAGCACCAGCGTCTCGGGGCCGAGGGCGAGGAGACGTTGCAGGGAGCGGTAGAGCTCTCGCGCCTTCTCGCGGGAGCCTTCCGGTGTGGCGTCCAGGTCGGGACGGCCGACAGCCGTCAGGAACAGCGTGTCGCCGGTGAAGAGAGCCCGCCCGCCAAGTAGGTAGCTCGTGCTCTCAGGTGTATGCCCGGGGGCTCGGAGGGCTTCCAGCGTCACCGAGCCGACCTGGAGTACATCCCCGTCCCCAAGAGCAGAGAACGGGTAGGAGACCGAAGCACCCTCGGGCATGTGGAGGGTCGCACCAACCAGCGCGGCCAACCTCCTAGAGCGGGAGAGGTGGTCGGCGTGGACGTGGGTATCGAGCACGTGGGTTATCCGCCAGCCGCGTCCTTCGGCCAACCAGAGGTACACCTCCGGTTCCAGGGAGGCGTCTACGACTACGGCCTCGCCGTCGGACCCGACGACGTAGGAGAGTCACCCCTTCCCGGTGCGACGCATCTGCGCTACCTTGGCACTCACGCCGGGCAGGGGCACCTCGGCCGTGTTCCAGACGAGGCTCCAGGCCTTCATCCCACCCCCCAAAGAGAGCGCCTCGTATCCCTGACGCCGCAACTGCTCCGCGGCCACCGCACTCGAACGGCCACGCCCGCACACGGTTACCACTGGCGCCCCTTCCGGCAGCTCAAGCCCCTCCATGGCCCCATCTTCGCCGGCGTTCAGGGCATCGTAGGCGTCGATGTGCACGCTGCCGGGTATCGACCACTCTGCGTGATCCTCTCCCTTACGAACGTCCACCACCGTGACCCGCTCGCCGCGCTCCAGCATGTCCCTCAAGGTCATCGCGTCGATGTTGCCTTCCGTCACGTTCGACTCCTGTTCTAGCCCTCCACGGGCATCCCGGCCGCCCGCCAGTCGGGCAGCCCTTGCCGTAGCCTGCGCGCCCGGTAGCCGTGCGACCTGAGAAGCGCAACCGCCTCGTCGGAGAACACGCAGTAGGGCCCCCGGCAGTAGGCGCTAGGGTGTCCACGGGCACGGAGAGAGCCCCGGGTAAGTGCCCGGCCCGGTACTCCTCTTCCGGACGAACGTCGAGAACGACCACGTTCCCCTTGCTCATTCGCTCCATCAACTCCATGGCGTCCACGGCCTCCAACGCATCCCGGTCCACCAGGTAGGCCTCGACCACCCTGTCGAGCTCGGACAGACGCGACTCCGCCAGAGCGCGGACGGCCTGCCACGTCCGGAACACGTCTTCGTCAGCCAGCCGGTAGTGCATGTAGAGCCCCTCGCGGCGCGCCTCGACCATCCGCGCCGTTTTGAGCGCCTGGAGGTGCTGCGAG
>JAJNDJ010000263.1 GCA_021156345.1 Rubrobacteraceae bacterium
AGGTCTCGTCGGAACCCGCGAGGAAGGCGAGGATGCGCTCGTTCACGCGCCCGAGCACCGCCATCGAGGGGACGTGGCGGCAGCCTTCGAGGGGCTCGATCAGGGCGAGGTTGGGGAAGATCTCCCGCGCCCTCGGGAGTACCGCCCGGGCGGGGAAGAGCGCGTCATCCTTGGAGGCGAACACTGCCACCGGTCCACCGAAGCCCCTGAGTTCCTCCTCGGTGGCCTTCCGGGGGAGGTCGGCGTCCAGCCTGAGGTGCCGGAGGGCGGCCCCGAGCTGCCGGACGGCAGGGCCGAAGGCGCGCTCCTCGGGATCTGTGAACAGAGGCATTGCCGCGCGCCTTAGACGCTCCTCGGTGGGACGCAGGCGGTAGAGGAGCGTGGGGGCGCCGATCTCGAGGAGCATACGCAATAAGGGGCTTGCGGCTATGCCCGCCGGGGAGACGAGCGCCGCCCTACAGACGCGCTCGGGGGCTACTCCCATGGTCCTGATTGCTATGGCCGCTCCGTAGGAGAGGCCCACGAGCGGCGCACGCTCCAGGCCGAGGCCGTCTAGGACGTCCTCCGCCCAGAAGGCATGCCCGTCCCCCTTCGACGAGGGGCGGGTCTGCGCACTAAGGCCCGGTTGCCCCACGATGTCTGGCGCGTAGAGGCGGTGGCGCTCGGCCAAGGGCAAGAACCACTTGAGGCAGGTGGGGTTCAGGGCGTTGCCGCCAGGGAGGAAGACGACGGACGGAGCGTCCTCAGGGCCGAGGGCGATGACGTGCGTGTCGCCGAGGCGCGTGCCGACGGTCAGGCTTGCGTAGCCGAGACCCAGCCCGGCCAACGCCTCGTCGTAGAGCGCCAGGATCTCGGCCTCGCCCTCGGGCGTTGTGTAGATGGATTCGGGCGTGGAGCACCCCCCACGAGAGGAACCGATACGTCCCGTTAGTGTCGCAGGGTCCCTCGACCGCGTCCACTCTGGACCAAGGGAACCGCCGACGGTGGCCGTCGCAACCCGAGATCCGCCCTCCCGACGGCGTCGGTCTCTCTATGCGTAGCGCATATTACGGCTAGGTTTTTGCGTATAAGGGGTTTTCTGCGAACTTCGCCATAACGGAGTTCTAAGAAGCTCACCTAGTAGAGATTCTAGGAAGCCCTTCCCCTAGCTCTTTGTCTCTGTCGGTTGGATTTTAGGACCTTTGCTGTATGGCCTTTGCTGTATGGTCCGAGCAACCGTGTCATCGGACGAGGAGGAACTAACGTGGAGAAAGAGCGGCACGACCTTCGGGAGAACAACGATCTCCCCTCGGGGCTGGCCAAGCCCGCTCAACGTGCCCTCACCAGGGCCGGCTACTCACGGCTCGAGCAGTTCACCAAGCTCAGAGAAGAGGAGGTCCTACAGTTGCACGGTATGGGGCCCAAGGCCCTGGAACAGATCCGTCGCGCCCTCGCCGCCAGGGGCCTATCTTTCGCTGACGGCTCCACACGCCAAGGTCATCCGAGGCCGGTATAAGTTGGATTCTACGAACTTCCGGTTTACTGAGTTCTCCTAAGTTCTTAGGCGCCGGCGTGAATAGGCTTGGGCGTTCGGCGTGGGGCAAAGCGAAGGGTCGAAGCCCGTGAGGGCCTCAGCCCTTCTTCATGCTCCTATTCACCCGGGTGCGTGGAAGAAGCATTCTCGGAAGTCCGCACAGCCGAGGTTCACCACCCCCCAACTTAGGCTGGAGAACGAGCACGCAGCAGTGGTGGAGGCCAGGAGGCGGGTGCGGCTCAACGAGGAACCAGTTCAGTGAGTGAGGATGTCCTTCAGAGCCGCGATGAGGACGCTGATCCCAGCGAGCGCGAATCCGGACCAGCGCCCCGCCCCGGGTGAGGAGTAGCCTGAGATGCGCCGCACGACGATTCCCATCCCAGCGAGGCGCAACACGACAACAGCCTCAGCGAGCAGTTGTGCCAACTCCGGTGGAAGCCAACCTACGGCGCCAAGGGCGAGGAGCACGGCGGGGCCGGTGCCGGAGGTCATGATCGGCACGGCATCGCGGGCCTCTTGCGCGAGGTGCACACGCAGGGCCTCGTCGTCGGTGCGGCCGATGGCTTGGCCGATTCTGTGGGCAACGACATGGGCGAGAAACGTCGTGGCCGTGGTCGCGACAACGAAAATGACGGCGGTCCAGTGGGCGATGTTCTCAGGGGAGGTCGCGAGGATTGAGGCGAGCACGAGGATATTGCCGTAGATGTAGGCGCCCACGCGACTGCGCACGCGCTCTACGGGTAGGTTGAGCGGGCGTCGGGCCGGAAACACCGCTGGATCATAAGCCAAAGCGGCTGCGGGAGTCCACCACGCTCCGGCCCTACTCCTTACTCTATTCACCCAACGTCCTGGAGAAACCGTATGAAAACTCCGCATAGGAGGAGAACCAGCGTACCCAAATGCACAGAATACGGTTCTGAGGGGCTCTCTATCGGCGCTTCGCATGGCCGAAGATCCACGATCAAGGGTCCTCAAAGCACTTTTCATACGGTTTCTCTAGGCTCGACTTTATCCATTGAGTGAGGAAGAAGGGGTAGGGTACGATCATCGCCAGTCCGCCACAGAGAGGTGATGATGCGAACCCTACCAGCCATGATGCTACACCTACTGAACCCATTCATGCCACTGTTCAAGCGAACCGTTAGTGCTGCATTAGGTGTCATGGGCCTAGGACAGACCAGGAACTTCCAGCGCTACCACCGCGTCCTCAACCGTGCCACCTGGTCGGGCAGGGAGGCAAGTCGTGTGTTGCTGAGATTGCTTGTAAAGATCTTCGTGCCAAACAGCCCATGGCTCATTGGTGTAGACGAGACCCTGGAGAGGCGCTGGGCCAAGAAGATAGCAGCCAAAGGCGTCTACCGCTTCCTTAGGTGCGCTCAACCCACGAGCGCTTCGTCAAGGCGAGCGGCCTTGGGTGGATGTGCCTGATGCTCCTGGTGCCCGTGCCATGGGTGGGACGCGTCTGGGCGCTGCCGTTCCTGAACATCCTTGCCCCATCCGAACGCTACGCCCAAGAGCGGGGCAAGCAACACAAGAAGATAACCTACTCTGGGCACGTCAGGCTCTCCTTACACACCACAGTAAACGAGAACGGGGAGGTCACCTCTGTAATCGATGAGTTTGAGGAGGAGTGCACGTAAGGGTAGATCCACGTAAGGGCTGGTTAGCGAGCTCTCGCTGCTAGAACTAGAGCGCGGAGGACGCAGGAGGCAGGGCCGGAGCTGCTACGCCCCGACCTGCCTCCTTTCCTTATTCACCGGAGTGCGTGGAAGGTGAATTCTGCGATCTTCGCCTTCACGGAGTTTCTAGGAAGTTGGCCCTCAAGATGTGCACCTAGGGCGACTCAGGCTCAGGGTCCTCGCAACTCGTCCAAGAAGGCCCCCGCTCTCCGGAGTCCCTCGGCGAACACGGCCGGGTCCTGCCCTATGCCTATGCGAAGGTGGTACTCGAAGCCGAAGGCCGAACCAGGCGCGAGCATCACGCCGTGTTCTTCGGAGAGCCTGTTGGCGAGCTCGAGGGAGGGCACGTCGAGCTCGTAGCGCAGGAGGGCCAGCAGCCCACCCCGCGGCGGCGTCCAGGAGAGGAACCCGGAGCGCTCCTCGACGAAGCGGTTGGTAGCCTCCAGGTTCTGCCCGATGATCTTCCGGTTGCGCTCGACGATGCGGTCCCGGTGCTTGAACGCCAGGATCGCCAGCACGTCGGAGAGCTTGCCCGGGCTCAAGGAGGTGTAGTCGCGCATGCTCCAGCACTCGGTTACCACCTCCGCCGGCGCCGCCATCCACCCGATCCTGAGCCCCGGCAGCCCGAAGGGCTTGGAGATGGTGCCCACGCTGATAGCACTAGGACCGTAGTCGAAGGCAGGCGGTGCGAAGCGGTCGCCGCCGGGGACCTCGAGCCACCGGTAGGCCTCGTCGCAGAGCAGCCAGGCCCCGACCGACTCGGCCAGCTCGTAGACGCGCCCGAGCTCCTCCTCGCTCAGCATGGCCCCCGTGGGGTTGTGGGGGGTGTTGACGACGATCAGGCGCGTGCGGGACGTCACTAGGCGCTCCAGCTCGTCCAGGTCGTAGCGGTAGCTCTCGGGGCCTATCCTCCACAGGGCGACCTCGGCGCCGACCGCGCTGGGCACGCTGTTGAGCTGCTGGTAGGCGGGGTTGACGGCCACGACGTGGTCCCCTGGATCGAGCAGGACGTTGAACAGCAAGAAGTTGGCCTCGATGGCACCCGTGGTAACGAGGACGTTCTCGGGTTCGCAGTCGCGGTAGGTGTTCGCCAGCGTGGTCCTGAGCTCGAGAGAGCCTGAGGCCTCGCTGTATCCGAGCCGAGTGTCCAGCAGCCCTTCCAGTATGCCTTGACGTTCTTCGGGCTCTTCGAAGGCGAGGAGGTCGTTAGTAGAGAGGGGAAGGATGCCGCTCTCGGCTATGTCGTAGCTCGCCGAGAGCTCGTGGGCGGTCATCCAGCGTTCTAAGGCGAATGGCTCTATCTTCACAGCGGGGTCCCTTTCCTCGTGGGGCGCCACAACAACGCTTCAGTGTATCCTCAAGGGGACTGCGACACCTTATTCACCTAACGTCAGGGAAGGGTTATTCTCCGAAGCTCGGATTACGGCGTTCTCAAAAGGTCGCTCGCGACGTTCTCGGTTCGCAGGGTGGCGGAACTCCGCTATTGCCTGCCCCGGACTCGGCGCGTCCTACGGTCCGATCCTACCCTGTCCGGTGCCCGCGCCGGCGTCGTTCATCGGCGACGTGTCCCTCAGGCTCCTGGCTTCCGGTAGCCCATCGCGGATCATCAGAGCGTAGGCTGCGATCCGCTTGCAGGCGTGCCAGGCGGCCGACTCGGGCCTCTCCAGCCACCCCTCGTAGCGCTCCCGGGCGGCGTCCAGTGCTCTCTCCGGCTCGACGATGGCGGGGCCGTGGCCCGAGCAGGCCCAGCGTGCATTAAGGCCGGCCAGCCGCTCGACGCTCTCCATGGCCCGCCCTATCGCGCCCGCGCCCTCGCGGTAGGGGTTGATCCAAGCCACGTCGTCGGCGTGGGCGGCGTCGCC
>JAJNDJ010000264.1 GCA_021156345.1 Rubrobacteraceae bacterium
CCGACCTGCGCGGCACCAATGGCGGCGTGTTCGAAGGTAGCCCTGAAACGTTCTTCGCTCTCACGCAGGACCTCCTCGATCCCGCGCCGTTCTGTGATGTCGTTCTGGACACCAACGAAGTTGGTCAGCCGACCCTCCTCGTCGTGGACGGGCGAGACGTAAAGTTCGTTCCAGAACGGCGTCCCGTCCTTGCGGTAGTTCCTCAAGACCACCCTGCACTCCCGCTCTTCTCTCAGCGCTACGCGCAACTCTTCGAGCGACGACTGGTCACGGTCGTCAGCCTGCAGGAATCGGCAGTTGTATCCCCTAACCTCGTCCGCAGCATAGCCCGAGATCTTCTCGAATGCGGGATTAACGTAGACGATGGGATTGTCAGGCACCTTCGGGTCCGTTATGACGATGGAAGTCTCCAATCCCCGTATTCTACAGCCTTGCGCTACCCCGCACCCGAGGACGACCAAGGGATCTCCTCCCGACGTTCAGAGCCCGCGAATTCGGGGTATAACACGGTGGGTAAACGAAAGCCAGATTACGAGAGGAGAAACGACAGTGGCATACGAGCTACCACAGTTGCCCTACGGCTACGATGCCTTAGAGCCCACTATAGACGAACAGACCATGCACCTTCACCACGAAAAACACCACAATACCTATGTGACCAATCTCAATGCTGCTCTGGAGAAGCATCCCGAGGCCGACCCGGGTTCCCTTGAGGAGCTTCTCGCCAATCTGGATCAGGTCCCAGAAGATATAAGAACGGCGGTGAGAAACAACGGTGGTGGCCACTCGAACCACTCCATGTTCTGGCAGATCATGGGTCCCAGCGGTCAAGGAGGAGGAGAACCTTTCGGAGAGCTTGGCTCGGCCATAGACTCCTCCTTCGGATCGTTTGACTCCTTCAAAGAGAGCTTCGGGGCTGCCGCAGCACCTGGAGCCTTGTTCGGCAGTGGCTGGTGCTGGCTCATAGCCAACCCGGATGGGTCACTCTCCATAGAGACCACGCCGAACCAGGACACACCACTCATGGAAGGCAAGACGCCGGTAATAGGGTTGGACGTGTGGGAGCACGCCTACTACCTGAAGTACCAGAACCGCCGACCTGAGTACATAGGTGCCTGGTGGGAGGTCGTAAACTGGGACGAGGCCGAAAGGCGCTACCAAGCGGCGAAGAGCTCCTAGCAGCAAGAACTCGATAACACAAGGAGTGTGGAAGCCCCCGGAGTGCACTACCGGGGGTTTCTTCTTACGCCGGGTTGCGTGTCCAGACGTTGTAATGGAGACTCCTTCGCGGCCGGGGCAAAGCCTGTAGACTGGGGTGGTAGGCAGAGCGGGAGGAGTTCTCACTTATGCGGCTAGTGATCGTGGGCGGCGTTGCGGCCGGGACTAAAGCTGCCTCGAGGGCACGCAGGCTTGACCCCGAGATGGAGATCACGGTCTACCAGAATGAACCGGAGCCCTCTATAAGCGAGTGCGGCCTGCCCTATTTACTCTCCGGCGTGGTCGGAGAGCGAGACGACCTGGTGGTGCGCACGCCCGAGATGTTCGCGGAGAAAGACATCGAGGTCCTGGTCCGCCACAGGGTAGAGCGGATAGACTCCGGCGGGAAGAACCTCTGGGTGCAAAACCTGAATACGGGCCAGGCTTTGGAAGACACCTACGACCGACTCGTCATAGCGACCGGCGCGCGTGCCGTCCTCCCCCCCATCGCCGGCGCGGAGCTCGAGGGCGTCTTCAAGTTCCGCTTCCTGACGGACACCGATGAGATAGGTAAATACATCGAGGAGCAGTCCCCCAGCAAGGCGACGATAGTCGGAGGGGGTTACATCGGGCTCGAGGTCGCTGAGAACCTGTGCCGGCTCGGGATGGAGGTCTCCCTGATCGAAGGCGAGGACAGGGTCGCCCTCTCCTACGGACCCGAGGTCTCGGAGAACGTGGAGGCCGAGCTCGAAGCCAACGGCGTCGACGTCTACACGGGCGAGAAGGTCGATGAGTTCACCGGCGAAGGACCTGTCAGGAGCGTGATGTTCGGGGACAGAGAGCTTGAGACAGATATGGTCATCGTCGGCGTCGGGATAAGGCCGAACGTCGAGCTTGCCGCAGAAGCAGGGGTCGAGATAGGGACCACGGGAGCGATCCTGGTTGACAGTCACATGAAGACCAGCGTCCCTGACGTCTGGGCCGCAGGAGACTGCGTGGAGACGACCAACCTCGCAAGCGGCAGACCTACCTGGGTCCCTCTCGGCGATACCGCAAACCAGATGGGCCGGGTCGCAGGCACAAACGCGGCCACGGGCCACGAGACCCTGGAGTTCCCAGGCATACTCGGAACAGGCATCTTCAAGGTCTTCGGCCTCGGCGTTGGCAAGACGGGCCTCTCCGAAAAGGAGGCCGAGGAAGCTGGCTTCGAGGTCGTGAGCGCCGGCCTGTGGGCGTATGACCGCGCGGCCTACTATCCCGGCGCCAGGAAGGTCTTCCTCAAGCTCATAGCAGACCGGGCGACGGGCAGGCTGCTCGGCGCGGAGTCGGCGGGCTCTGGTGCCGACAAGCTCACCGACATCTGCGCCGCGGCTCTCTGGGGAAGACTATCCTACCCCGACCTCGTCAATATAGACCTGGCCTACGCACCGCCTTACGGCCCCACCTTGAGCCCCGTCATACAGGCAGCCACCATCCTCTCCGGCAAGTTCGACCGCGCCAGGGAAGGCGTCAGGGCCTC
>JAJNDJ010000265.1 GCA_021156345.1 Rubrobacteraceae bacterium
CTCCGTAGGCTCCATCCCGCTCTCGCGCAGGGGCACCCTGTCGGTCTCGATCTCGATCCCGACCCCGCCCTTCGCGGCCATCTCGGAGGCCGAGGAGGTAATACCGGCGGCTCCGAGATCCTGCAAAGAGACCAGCAGGTCCTCATCGAGCAGCTTCAGGCAACATTCGATCAGCATCTTCTCGCAGAAGGGATCGCCGACCTGCACGTTGGACCTCTTGGACTCGGACTCATCGCTTAGCTCATCCGAGGCGAAGGTGGCCCCGTGTATACCGTCGCGTCCGGTCTTCGAGCCTAGCAATACGACGAGGTTGCCTCTACCGGTAGCGCTCGAACGGACGAGATCTTCGACCCGGATCAGGCCTATGCACATCGCGTTGACCAGCGGGTTACCTGAGTAGGCCCGTCCGAACTCCACCTCCCCGCCGACCGTCGGTACCCCGACGGCGTTCCCATACCCCCCGATACCACGCACGACCTCCCGAAAGAGGTAGCGGTTGCGTTCGTCATCCAACGGCCCGAACCGCAGCGAGTCGAGCAGCGCAACGGGCCGCGCTCCCATGGCCAGGATATCGCGGATGATCCCACCTACCCCCGTCGCCGCCCCCTCGTACGGTTCCACGGCGGAAGGATGATTGTGGCTCTCCATCTTGAACGCGAGCGCCCACCCGTCCCCTACCTCGACCACGCCGGCGTTCTCCCCCGGCCCCTGCAACACATGCGCCCCCTCGTTCGGGAAGCGGCTGAGGAGCGGGCGCGAGTTCTTGTAGCCGCAGTGCTCGCTCCACATTACGGAGAAAAGCGAGAGCTCCAGGAAGTTGGGGGCTCTGCCCATCAGCTCCAGGATGCGGTCGTACTCGAAATCCGAGATCCCCAAAGCGGTGTAAGTCTCCTGGATATTCAGACCCCTGCCCCTACCAGCACGGAACGCAGTATCCTCAATCCCTCGTCGGAGCCCAGTGCGGGGTCGGAGACCCTCTCGGGATGCGGCATGATGCCGACGACGTTGCGGTCCTCGTTGCAGACGCCCGCGATGTCGTTCGCCGACCCGTTCGGGTTCGCGGTCCAGGGCGTGTACACGGATTCGACGCGGACACGGACGCGGTCGCAGACAAAGCGCATGTGCGTGTTGCGGAGCAAAGCGCCTGGCAAGAGGTGGGCCTCGGTCAGGACCTGGAAACCGTTACAGACGCCGAGTACCGGGCCTCCGCCTTTCGCGAACTCTTCCAGCGGGCCCATGACGTTCGCAAAGCGGGCGATGGCGCCAGGTCTGAGGTAGTCGCCGTAGGAGAAGCCGCCGGGAACGATCACCGCGTCGACACCCTTGAGGTCCGCGTCCGCGTGCCACAACTCGACCGCCTCGGCGCCCATTCGCTCCACACCGTAAAGCGCGTCCCTGTCACAGTTGGATCCTGGGAAGACCGTAACCCCTATCCTCACCCCACCACCTCCCACTCATACTCTTCTATGGTCGGGTTGGAGAGGAGCCTGCGGCACATAGCGTCGACCTCATGCGAACTCTCGAGTTCCATCTCGACGAGCCTCCCGACGTGAACGGTCCTGATCCCCTCGAATCCCAGAGCAGGAAGCGCGTTCTTCACCGCCTCGCCCTGCGGGTCGAGGATACCGGCCTTCGGCCGGACGAGGACCCGGATCTTCAATCTACCGCGCCCCTCTGTGTGATCTCCGTAACCCTTCTGAGCATCTCGGCGTAGGCCTCTTCGACGCCTCCCATGTCGTTCCTGAAACGGTCCTTGTCCAGCTTCTCGCCCGTCTCTTTGTCCCAGAATCGGCAGGTGTCGGGGGAGATCTCATCAGCCAGCATGAGGTTGCCCTCCGCATCCCGCCCCGCCTCTATCTTGAAGTCGACCAGGACTACGCCGCGTTCGTCGAAGAACGGCGCGAGGACCTCGTTGACCTTGAGGCCTAGCTCCTCGCAGTATTCCAGGTCCTCGTCGGAGACGCCGAGCTCCCTGAAGTGGTACCAGTTCAGCAGGGGGTCTCCGAGATCGTCGTCCTTGTAGCACAACTCTACTATGGGAGCCTTGAGCTTCCTGCCTTCCTCGAAGCCGAGCAGGCGCGAGAGTGAGCCGGCGGCCACGTTGCGGACCACTATCTCCACCGGCAGCATGTCGAGCCTCTTCGTCTTTATGGTCGTGTCGTCGATCTGTTCGACGAAGTGGGTGGGGACGCCGTGCGTCTCGAGGTAGGCGAAGATCGTTGCGCTCATTGTGGCGTTGGTCTTGCCCTTTTCCTTCCAGGAGCCGCGCTTCTGGGCGTTGAACGCCGTCGCTTCGTCCTTGTAGCGGTGCAGCAGCACATCCTTATCGTCCGTCGTGAAGACCTTCTTGGCCTTTCCCTCGTAGAGTAATTCTTCAGTCATCCTCCAGCCTCCTTTTCAGCTCCTCTACCCGTCCAAAGACTGCGCCGAGGTTGCGCAGAGCGTATGCGGGGTCGAAGAGCGTATCCAGTTCATCGCCCAACCGTTTGCGTACTCCTTCGTCTCTACTCAGCAGCTCTCTGAAGCCGGCCTCACTCTGCCAGGCCCGCAACGCGGCATCCTGGACCACACGGTAGGCGTCGTCGCGGTTCATGCCGCTCTCCACGAGCGCGAGCAGGACGCGACCCGAGAAGACGATGCCTCCTCCGCTGTTCAGGTTCTCCAGCATCCTGTCTTTGTGTACTTCGAGGCCGCGCAATATGCGAATCGTGGTGCGTAGCATGTAGAAAGCCAGGATCGTGGAGTCGGGGAGTACGACGCGTTCAGCCGAGGAGTGGGAGATGTCCCGCTCCTGCCAGAGGGCGTTGTTCTCGAAGCCAACGGTAGCGTTGGCGCGAAGCAGCCTGGCCATGCCGCACAGGCGCTCGGCCAGGATCGGGTTCCTTTTGTGGGGCATCGCCGAGGAACCCTTCTGCCCGCGTCCGAAAGGCTCAGCCAGCTCGCGGACCTCAGTACGCTGGGCGCCCCTGATCTCCAACGCTATCTTCTCCATCGTAGAACCGAGGATGGCGAGCGTGGAGAGTACCTCAGCGTGCCTGTCACGCTGCACGACCTGGGTCGAGGCTGGCGACGAGGAGAGACCGAGCTCCTGGCAGGTGATCGCCTCGATCTTCGGGTCGACATTCGCGTAGGTCCCGACGGCGCCCGAGATCTTACCTACAGCAGCGACCTCACGCGCGTGATAGAGCCGGTCCAGGTTCCGCTCCATCTCGAAAGTCCACACGGCGAGCTTGTGTCCCAGCACAGTCGGCTCAGCGTGAATCCCATGCGTACGCCCGACCATCACGGTGTCGCGATGTTCCAACGCCATCTCGGCCAGAAGCAACGTCAATCCTCTCGCCTGGCCGAGGATGAGATCCAGGGCTTCCCTGAGCTGCAACGCGTCGTGATTGGTCTCTTGCTCTATCTCGTGGATTCGTTCGACGGTGAAGTCCGCCTTCTCGGCCAGTTCCTCTACCTCTTCGGTTGGGATCTCCCCGAGCTGCGCCCTCGCCCGGCTTACCGCAAGCTCCACCTCGAGCCAGGCACGGTACTTTGCCTCCTCGGTCCAGACAGCCCCGATCTCAGGGAGCGTGTAGCGTTCGATCACGTGTAGTCCTCGCTAGCTCTGGGGTCTCCTATATCCCGCGGCGAGCATCTTGTCTTCGCTACCAAGTCTATCCCTCCAACCTCTCGGCAAGGTCGGGATCCGAGAGAGCGAGGATCTGGGCCGCGAGCACGCCGGCGTTGGCGGCGCCGTTGACGGCCACTGTCGCCACGGGCACACCCGAGGGCATCTGGACGGTAGCGAGGAGAGCATCGAAGCCATTCAGGGGGCCTGAGGCAACAGGTATCCCGATGACGGGCAGGTTCGTACGTGCTGCGACGGCCCCGGCAAGGTGGGCGGCCATGCCGGCGGCGCAGATTATTACC
>JAJNDJ010000266.1 GCA_021156345.1 Rubrobacteraceae bacterium
TTGCCGCCGGCCATCAGCTTCTCCAGCTCGGCCATGCTCACCTCGCCCTTCTCGTAGGAGCCCAGACTGTGTCCGTGACTGAGCACCGTGTATCGGTCGCCGATGACGTAGGCGTGGTGCACGCTGTGGGTGATAAAGACCACCCCGATACCCTGCTGACGGGTGCGGTTGATGTAACGCAGGACCATCGCCGACTGCTTCACCCCCAAGGCGCTCGTGGGCTCGTCGAGGATCAGGATCTTTGCCCCGAAGTACACGGCGCGGGCTATCGCTACCGACTGCCTCTCACCGCCCGAGAGCGTGGAGACCGGCTGGGTGGTGTCGCGAAGGGTGATGCCGATCTTGTCCAGCTCCTCGCGGGTTATGCGGTCGGCCTTCTTCACGTCGAAGCGTTTGAACGGTCCCACGCCCGTCGTGGGTTCGCGCCCGATGAAGAAGTTGCGTGAGATACCCATCAGCGGGATCATCGCCAGGTCCTGAAAGACCGTGGCTATCCCGCGATCTATGGCGTCCCGCGGCGAGTCGAAGCGAACCTCCTCGCCATCCAGCGCCATGGCGCCCTTGGTGGGCTGGTGGACCCCGGAGAAGATCTTGATCAGGGTGGACTTGCCGGCCCCGTTATCGCCGAGCAGGCATGTGACCTGCCCGGCCTTGACGTCCATGGAGATGTCCTCCAGAGCAATGACGCGCCCGAAGTACTTCGAGACGCCTCTCGCTTCCATGAGGGGTGTGTCGTTCGCCATCATCGTGCCTCCGCTGCTCGCCTACGGATAACGTTGTTGAACATCACGGCGATGAGCAGCATCACGCCGACGAAGACCTGGAACCAGTCCGTACTCACGCCGGTGAAGAAGATGCCCTGCTGCACCATGCCAAAGATGAGCGCCCCGAAGAGCGCGCCGATCACCGAGCCGTAGCCTCCGGTCAGGAGCACCCCGCCGATGACCGCGGCCGCGATGGCCTGAAGCTCCAGAAGTGTGCCGCGCAGAACGTCGGCGGAACCTGCGTCCAAGACCTGTATGGTGGCAAGCAGCGCCGCCGAGGCAGCGGTGCACATGAAGAGCGTGATCTTTACCCTACTGACCGGCACGCCGACGTTGCGGGCGGCGTTGGCGTCTCCTCCGGCCCCGAAGATCCAGTTTCCGAACACGGTTCTCTGCAACACGTAGGTGCCCAGCAGGCGAGCAGCACGCCCACCAGCAGCGGCAAGCCGTACTCAGACACCGATATAGCGATGATCATGCCCGCAGCGCCGACCATCGATCCCACGGAGAGATCGAACTCCCCGGCTATCATCAACAGCGCGACGGGAACGGCGACGATGCCGAGCTGCGCCGCCACCTCGAGGTAGCTCGCTGCGCCTGCCGTGGTGAGGAATCCGTAATCCCCCGCCACGACGGCGAAAAACGCGAACACCAGTATGGATCCGGCGACGGCAGCCAGCTCCGGCCGGGTCAGTAATCTCCTCAAGGCGCCTACGTCGCGGACCGGCTTGCCCCCTGTAGCTGATTGTGCCATCTCTGAGTCACACCTCCTTAAACGTGTATGGCCTCAACGTACTCCCTGCTTGGTCAGCTCGATGACGTCCTCCGCCTCTTTCTGGGTCACGAACCTTGGACCCGTGGCCACCTCATTGACGGGCGTAACTCCGTACTGAGCGTAGGTGGTCAAGAAGACGACCGGCAGGTACCCTTGCAAGAACTGCTGCTGATCAATGGCGAACAGTATCTTGCCGTCGCGGACGGCATTGAGGACCTGCGGCGCCAGGTCGAAGGTGGCGAACATTAGGTCCTCGTTGCCACCAGACTCAAGGGCCTGCAAGGCTGGTAGAGCTCCCTGGGGACCGAGCGTCAGCATGCCGTCCAGATCGGGGTCATTCCGGAGTGCCGTCTTGATCGAGTTCTCCGCGGCTGTCGGATCGACGCCTTGCACCGCGAGCTCTCTAACGTTACCGCCTAGCCCTTCTGTAAAGCCCGCGCATCTCTCCTCTAGGGCGACGTTACCCTGTTCCTGGTTTACACACAGAGCATTCTGAACGCCCTCCTCCGCCATGCGTTTTCCGGCCTCAAGACCGGCGTCGAACTCCGTCTGGCCTACGTAGGTGATCGCACCCACTTCCTCCCAAAGCGGTTGTCCTGTATTCAACACCACGACGGGTATGCCTTCGTTGGCCGCTTCGCGAGCGGAACCTGCCAGTGCGTCCGGATCTACAATCGTCATAGCGATTCCACTGGGCTGCGAGGCGATGGCAGCATCCATATTCCTTTGTATATCCACAACGTTAAAGCGTTCTGGGGCACGGTAGTCGACGGTCACGCCCATGTCACTCGCAGCCTGATCGGTGCCGGTTTTCACCACCGACCAGAACGGATCCGCGGCCGTCCCATGAGTCACCATAACGATACGGATGTCCCCGCGGGGCATCAGCCCTTCCGGCCCACCGCCCTGGCCGCCTCCCTGCTCCTCGCCGCAACCGGCGACCCCGAACAGCGTTGCGCCGGCAATGCCGACGCCCCCCGCCTTCAGGAAGTCCCTGCGGCTAAACCTTCTGTCGGCCATAGAGCCCCCTCCGTTTCCTTCGCTTTCCCTGCTCACGCTAGCGCCTCCTTTCCAGCCCGAGGTATACGCCTCGAGCCCGACGGTCCCGGTGTAGCCGATGCGCTGGAGTGCGAGGGTAACGGCCGGATAGTAGATCTCACCTGTGCCCGGCTCACAGCGCCCCGGCACGTCGGCCACCTGCACCTCACCGATCGCCTGACCCGCCCGCTCGACCAGGGCGACGAGGTTTCCCTCGCCGATCTGGGCGTGGTAGAGGTCCAGCATCATCCGCACGTGCGGGCTGTCGACCGCCTCGACGAGCGCCAGGGTGTCCTTGGCCCGGGCAAGGGGCACCCCGGGATGGTCGAGCATCGTGTTGAGGTTTTCGAGGCAGTACGTGACCCCGGCCCGTTCGCCGAGCTCGGCCAGCTGTTCTAACGTGCGCTGGGCGGTGAGCCACATCTCGCCGCTGACCCGGAACATCGGCTTGGCAGCCTTGCCCTCGACGAGCTCTGCGGGGTGTACGACCAGGCGTCGGCAGCCCAGCTCGGCAGCCACGTCCAGCGTCTGCTCTGCTGTCTTCAACAGGACCTTCGCGGCGTCGGACTCGACGATGTTGCCGTGGACGTAGCCGGTCATGGAGGAGAAGGTCGCGCCCGAGTTCGCCAGTGCCTTGATGTCCTTGTCCTGCCAGCTCCACATCTCCATGGCGAAGCCGAGATCGGAGATCCGGCGCACCCGTTCCTCGAACGGCAGGTCCAGGAACACCATCTCGGCGGAAACGGCCAGTGGGAACGCTGGCTCGAGCGATGGTGTGCGGGTTTGGCGCATCATTTCTCGACCTCCTCGCGCCGGACCGGTCTTCCCGTCCGCACAGACTCGATGGCGGCCAGCGCGATCGCAAGAGCAGATCTGGCGTCCTCGCCGGTGCAGTCCGGTCCGGTCCCGTTGCGGACACAGTCGACGAAGTGTGCGAGCTCGCCGGTGTAGGCATCGTAGAACAGGTCGACGTTGCGGCGGACGGTGTCGTGGACCACACCCTTCTCACCGTAGAAGGTTGTGCTCCTCATCCGGCGCACATCGCCAGCCGTCACCATTCCGGCGGATCCGAAGACTTCGCCGCGCACGTGGTAGCCGTAGACCGCCTGGAAGCTGGCCTCGGCTGTTGCCATGGCGCCGTTGTCGAAGCGCACCATCACCATCGCGGTGTCGAGCAGACCGCGGTCTTTCCAATCCGGGCGCACCAGAGCGTCAGCCATGGCGTAAACCTCGACCGCCCGAGCCCCGAGGTTGAGCCAGAGCAACGTGTCGAAGTCGTGGATCAGGGTCTCCAAAAAGATCGTCCACGGCTTGATGATCGAAGGGTCTGCAAGTTCAGGGTCCCGGGTAAGCGAGCGCAACAGCTGGGGCTCACCCAACTGGCCGGATGCGACGAGGTCGTAAGCGGCGCGGAAGTCGGTGGCGAATCGCCGGTTGAAACCGACCTGAAGCGGCACCCCGGCGGCGCGCGCCGCCTTGATGGCACGGTCGGCGTCGCCTAGAGTCAGCCCCATTGGCTTCTCGCAGAAGACGGCCTTGCCGACACCCGCGGCGGCCTCGATGAGGTCAGCGTGCACGGATGGGGGTGCGGCGACGACGACTGCCTGGATCGAGGGGTCCGCCAGCAACTCTGCCGGTTCGAGTGTTGCTTGCGGACAGCCCAGAGAGGCCGCCAGCCGTTCGGCGACTCCGGGGGCCGGATCGGCCACCGAGGCGAGAGTCGCTCGGGGTACCCGCCGGGCGAGGCTCTCCCCGTGGAAAGAGCCGATCCCTCCCGCCCCGATCAGACCGACCCGGACGGGCGGGGAGACCGACGCTCCGGCTACCGTGTTCACCGGGAGCCGTCGAGGCAAGTTTCTATGAATCTCACGCTCTTGCGTACATCATTCACCGGTCCTTCTCCTTCCTCCGGCTCGTTCTCGACCACGATGTCCTGTTCCAGCACGTACCACCTCGAATACTCTGCGCCTTCGAGCAGCTCCACCAGCCGCCCGATGTCCACGTCGCCCTCGCCCAGAGGCCGGAACGCCCCGCTCCGGGCGGCCTCTTCGAAGCCGATCTCCCTCGTCCCGAGCCGCCCGGCCACCTCCCGATCGACATCCTTGAGGTGCACGTGCTTCACGCGATCTGCGCCCTGTTCGGCGACCTCGACAGGATCGCTGCCGCCGATCACGAGGTGCCCGGTGTCTAGACACAGTCCCGTGTCACAGCCCTCAAGGAAGCGCCAAAGCTGGTCGTCGCTCTCGATCACGGTCCCGTAGTGAGAGTGCACCACGACCGTAACACCAAACCGGGAAGCGACCTCCTCTGCCCTGGAGACGTTCTCGAAGAGCTCCTTCCACGCGCGGTCGTCCAGCTCGACGATCTCCTCATAGCTCTCCGAGCCCGTGGCCGCAGCCAAGACCAGCGTGTCCGCCCCGGCGGCGGAGAAGAACTTGGCCCGACGCTCCACGAGGTTGAGT
>JAJNDJ010000267.1 GCA_021156345.1 Rubrobacteraceae bacterium
CCGAAGAGCAACTCCGCCCCGATAATCAGCATCGACACCATGAACAGGGCGGTTAGCGCGTAGCCCAAGGTCAGGTCAGTCCGCATGGTCGGGATCCAGGCCGAGTGCCGCCAGCCGCGCTCGCGCACCCAGTACGTGTAGGCGGCCAACGAGTAGGTCCCGCCAACGCCGCCGATGATAGCGAGGACGTTGATCAGGGCGCCCTCCGGTATCCGCGGGACGAACCCGAGGGCGACTTCCAAGGGACGGTGCGAGCAGGATGGCCAGCAGTATGACGATCCCGAACTTCAGGGCGGCGAAGGTCTTCATGATTATCTCGAATAATCCGTAGCGGCCTATGCCGACCACGATGAACGCCGCCACGCTGTGGAGCGCGGCCCAGGCCCACAGTGGCAGCACGCCGGGGAACGCCGCGTCCACAGCCAGCGCAGCGGTCGAGGATACCGCGGCCCCGAAGACGAAGGTCACGATGAACAGATAGATCACGAAATACCAGATCGCCCACCGGCCGAGCGAACGCCAGCCCTGCAAGATGGTTTGCCCAGAGGCCATGTACCAACGCCCTATTCCCTCGGTCAGGAAATATTTGAGGATCGCACCGAGAACGACAGCCCAAAGGAGGACCATTCCAAAGTCCGTCCCAGCCACCAGGGAGGAGACCATGTCCCCAGCCCCCACTCCGGTCACCGCGATGACTATGCCGGGCCCGGCGTACCTCAACCGGCGTCCTAAGGTGGATGGAGCCTGCGTCCTCAAAGCACCTTCATCAGTAACGTCAGTCATCTGTCCCCTCACCCCCACTCGCCACCGAACACACCACATTAGACACCATTGTTGCGTTACAAGCAATGAAGAGCTGGAGCTAGGACGTTCCCCACCGAACCTCGTCCTCCTTCTGACCACGAGCTTGGGATCTCAAGGCATCATCGGTGAATGTGGTGAGCCGCTTGAGGCCCTTGCTCGAGTCCTGAAGTCCCCGAAGAAGGGTGTGCCTCAGGCCGGCTTATCCACCCACTCGGGTTCGGGTGTGATATGGGACTCGGGATGCGGACCAGGACCATCGAGACCGGTGGAGCTAACGGTCAGCAATACCCGCACCTTCTTGTCGTGGTCGCTTAGAGTCTGGCACGAGAGCCTGACCTGCCCGAGAAGTTTGCGCTTCTCGAGCACTTCGAGTTCGGCCCTGGTCATCTTCTCTGGCTCACCCTCCAGATACTCGATGCGGCAGGTGGTGCACCTGGCGTAAGAACCACAGCGGTGCAGGATATCTACCCCGGCATCCTCTTCGATCGCCAAAACCAATCTCTTGTTCTCGGGAACTTCGAAGATCCCCACACCCTCGACCTCCAGCTTGGGCATTCATCCCTCCTTCCAGAGACGGAGCTTCCATTCTTGTATCTAACCACGGCGGCAGACCAGGCGCGAATGCCAGGTCGCGGATTTTCGGGGTCATACGTCTCCAAAACCGTAAGTGGATCGGCTAAACTGGCCATTCACGAAAGGGGTTCACGTATGGATCACCGCCCGCCTTCTATAAAGGTAGACAAGCCCTGGGGCAGGTTCGAGCAGTACACGCACAACCTGCCCAGCACGGTCAAGATCATCACCGTCGCTCCTGGCGGCACGCTCTCGCGCCAGTACCACCACCGCCGCGACGAGCTCTGGGTCATACTGGACAAGGGAGCCCAGAGGGTGAGCTTCGGAGGCGAAGAGGAGTCCGGGCGCGACGAGCGCGCACAGACGTCCACCGGGCAGGTATCAACAGGGACGGACCGGGGGCGTCCTTCCCGCATGTCATCGCTGCTCCTGTTATTCGCCGGGCTACTCCTTGCGGTGGCCGCGATCCTCCTCTGGAGGTCCTTCGGCGAGAGCATCTCAGGCACCAGCGTCACCATGGATTCCATAGATTCAGCCGGTCCTGAACCTCGCGTAAGGCTCGCCAACGCCGCGGGCCAGGTGCGTGTCGAGGGCGTAAAGGAATCCAGGTCCGTAGATTACGAGGCCACGCGATACGCGATGGGCGCCGACCCCGTCGCCGCCAAGCAGCGGGCCTCCGAAGTTCCCGTGGACATCTCCCGCGAGGACTCGAAGATCGTCATCGAGACGGACGGGGGGCAGGATACGGGGGCCGACTATACGCTCAGGATGCCGACAGGCGGCTCTGTCGAGGTCGAGTCCGAGGTCGGAGACGTCGAGGTCTCGGGTATCTCGGGCAACGTGACGGTCGGCGCCGAAGCCGGGGACGTGTTGGTCAGGGACGTTGGTGGCGACGTCGAGGTCGAAGCCCCTAGAGGAGATGTCACCGTCGGCGACGTCAACACGGATACCGGAAGTGCGAATCTCGAGACCGGCGTGGGGGACATCTCGCTCGAGGACCTGATCCTGGGCACCCTCGAAGCCAGCGTCGAGGCCGGGGACGTTACCCTCTCCGGGCGTTTCTCCGGTGGCGGGCGGGTCTCCGTTGAGACCGGCGACATTATCGCCAGGCTTCCTCCGGAGGATACGAGGGACCTTACCCTCCAGACACGCGTCGGCAGCGTCTTGCGCGAGTCTGCGGCCGGAGGTTCGAACGGGCAAGGGTCGTAGTGTTCCGCAGGGGTGACGTGGGATACGGTGGTGAATCGCCCGAAGACTTCTGGGGCGCGCTGCGAGGAGTCTGGTTCGATCCGGTCCGCTTCTTCAGGGGACTTGACCCGCGGGGAGGAGCGATCCGGCCTGCCATCTTCGCCTCCGTGGTCCTCTACCTGGACCTGCTCCTCGAGGCAACGCTCCAGATGCTCTGGCTCCGGGAGTTCAACTACGCCATGATCTACGCCCCCTTCCTCGGGCTCGTTGTGGCGATCGTGCTGGCACCGTTGCTCGTCGCCGGGCTGGCGATCGTCGTTCTATTCATCCTCGGAGGGGGCAAGCTCTCGCACGGAGGCTTTGGGCCTCTGTTCCGCTCTTTGGGCTACGCGAGCGGGATAGGTTTCGCGCTCTGGATCCCCTTCGCCCCCCTCCTCGCGATCCCATACGGCGCCTATGTGGCCACCGTGGCAGTAAAGGAGACCCTGAACGTCGGTTGGCCCCGGGCCGCCGCCGCGACCCTCATCCCACTCGGGGTCGTCCTCCTGACGGTACTCCTCCTGCTCGGTCCCGATGAAGCCCCAGGCTTCCTTATCAATCCGCCTGGAAGCTAGAGGGCGACCCGGTCTGCGGCGCAGACGCCGGGCACTTGACCCTACGAGAGCGACTCCAGCGCGAGCGCCGCGAGCAGCGCCGACCCTCGTGGCAAGATCTCCTCGTCGAAGGCGAACTGGGGCGTGTGCAACCCCGAGACATCTTCCCCAACGCCGAGCCAGATAAAGGCCCCAGGCACCTTCTCCAGGTAGTACGCGAAGTCCTCGGCTCCCATCGACGGGTTGGACAGCTCCAGAACAGAGTGCTCGCCGAAGAGCTCCTCTGCCACGCCCAGGGCACGGCAGGCGGCGCCTTCATCGTTGGCGGTGACAGGGTAAGAGAAAATGTAGTCCAGATTCGCGTCGCCGCGCATCCCCTTCGCGACGCCGCGGGCTACAGCTTCCATACGCTCCGGCATCCTCTCGCGGAGATCTGGGTTCAGGGTCCTTACAGTTCCCCCGAGGCGGGCCTTCTCAGGGATGATGTTGAAGGCCGTTCCGGCCCCGATCTCCCCCACGGTGAGGACGGCTGGCTCGACCGGGTCTACCTCCCGCGAGACGACGGTCTGCAATGCCGTAACCACCTGTGCCGCGATGACTACGGCGTCGGCGGCCAGGTGGGGCATCGCGCCGTGCCCGCCCGAGCCTACGATCTCCATCTCGAAAGCGTCGGCGGCTGCCATGATGGGACCTGCCTTCGTGGCCACCTTACCGAACGGCAACCCCGGCCACAGGTGCAGCGCGAAGATGGAGGAGAC
>JAJNDJ010000268.1 GCA_021156345.1 Rubrobacteraceae bacterium
GATGTGCCCGAGAGCGAAGTCTCACGCCTGGCGAAGGCGGGATCTGAGATACCCATACAGGACGTGGACGTGCAGGAAGACGGGGTGATCGTCAGGTCGGAGGTCTCGGTGCTCGGCACGCGGTTCCCTGCCTCCATAGAAGGGAAGCCTGGCTTGCGCGACGGAGAGCTGATCTTCGAACCGCAGGGCCTCACGGCGGCGGGGGTTCAGGTGCCCGATGAGCTCGCAGACCGGTTGCTCGCTGGTACGTCCTTCGAGTACCCCCTCGACCGTCTGCCTTACCAGACCACGATCTCCGGCGTCGAGGCCGAGGAAGGGCAGATCATACTCAGCGGTAGGGTGCCGAGCATACCACTCGGCGCCTACCCCAGCGGTTGATAACGCCCGCGGTTGTTGTTATCGTCTCCGAGGCCGGGACCCTGGAGGGGGGACCTCGAACCACGCGTGGAGAAGTAATGATCCGATTCGACAATGTCACCAAGGTTTACGGTAACGATACCGTCGCCCTGGAGCGGGTGAACCTGAGGATGGATTCAGGTGAGTTCGTGTTCCTGGTAGGGGCTAGCGGATCGGGCAAGTCGACCATAGTGCGCCTGATCCTGAAGGAGATGGAACCCTCGGCGGGGGCCATCTACGTGAACGGCACAAGGCTCTCGTCCGTGCCACGGCGCAGGATCCCTCGCCTGCGCCGGGGTATTGGGTGCGTCTTTCAGGACTTCAAACTGCTCCCGAACAAGACCGCGGCCGAGAACGTCGCCTACGCGATGGAGGTCACGGGCCAGAGGCGGCGTACGGTCCGCACGAAGGTGCCCCAGATACTCGACCTCGTTGGCCTCTCGGGGAAGTTGGACAAGTTCCCAGATATGCTCTCGGGGGGCGAGCAGCAGCGCGTCTCCATAGCCAGGGCATTCGTGTCGCAGCCGCCCATCCTCGTCGCCGACGAGCCGACGGGCAACCTCGACCCCAACACCAGCGTCGGCATCATGCAGCTCTTGCAAAGGATCAACCGCATAGGCACCACTGTCCTTGTCGCGACCCACGACAGGGAGATGGTGGACGTGATGCGCAAACGGGTAGTGGCCCTGGAGGAGGGGCGTGTCGTCCGCGACAAGGTAAGGGGGGCGTACGCCGATGAGATTTAACCTGGGGTTCTTTCTGATGGAGGCCCTCAAGAACCTCCGCCTCAATTTTCTCATGAGCATCACCGCCGTCACCACCACATTCATCTGCATCCTGGTCTTCGGGCTCGGCCTGCTCGTCAGCGCCCACATCCAGAGCATAATAGGCTCAGTGCGCGAAGACGTCAGCGTCGAGGCGTTCATGCCGAACGCCACAAGCCAGGAGGTCGACTCCCTCGCAAACGAAGTCGAAACCTGGCCAGAGGTCACCAGCGTGACCCGGGTCTCCGAAGAGCAGGCGTTCGCCGAGTTCAAGGACAAGTTCAAAGACCAGCCCGACCTGTACGAGGACCTGGACCTGGGTGTCTTCCCTCCTTCCATCCAGATTCAGCTCGTGGACCCAAACAGCGCCAGCGCTGTGGCCGAGAGGCTAAAGGAACAGGGGTTCACGGAGGGAAACCTGAGCTACCCCCAGCAGACCATCGACCGTCTCAACTCGATAACTTCGTACGTGATCTGGGGCCTCTACGGGGCCACACTGCTGTTCCTGGTCGCGAGCGTACTCCTTATCTCCAACGCCATCAGGCTCTCCATCTTCGCCAGGCGCAAAGAGATAGAGGTGATGAAGCTGGTCGGCGCCTCGGACGGCTTCGTGCGCACACCATTCGTCTTCGAGGGCCTTCTGCAGGCTTTCGCCGGAGCTAGCCTCGCGGCGTTCGCCGTGATCTGGATCAACCTCCTCTTCGTCGACTGGTCGCACAACGCCCTCCCCTACGTACCGATCTCCAACGGCGCAGTAAACGCCTTCTCGACCCTGCTACTCCTGATCGCCGTAGGAGTAGGCATCGGCGTAATCGGCAGCTTCCTCTCCGTAACACGATTCCTCAAGAAGATTTAGCGCCGCAGGCGCTAAACCTTCAGCAAGGGCCTGGCACGCGAAAGCTGAAATGCTGAAACGTTGAAATGCGCGGCGAAGCCGCATGGTAGACTCACGGTGTGCCCTGCCAGATACCTCTGATCGGAGCGCTCTCTTGATACTTCCGGCTATGCTGGTCCGTCGGGGGAAGTACTCGGTAGCAGACCCGCTCTTCGCGTGAACGCCCGCGAGAGAAACCGCTCGCTCAGGGGCGAGGTAACGCGCGTCATCGGACCTTCCGAGGACCCGCGCAACGTCTATGAAGCGCTCTTCGCCTCCATCGGTACCTCCCGGGAGTTCCCGAGAAAGGTCGATGAGGAGGCCGAGACCCTCGCACGCAGGGAGATGGGGGAGCGCAGGGACCTGCGTCACCTCCCCACGGTGACCATAGACGGCGCCGACGCCAAAGACTTCGACGATGCGATCTCGGTCGAGCGTTCTACAGGTGGCTACAGGGTATGGGTCCACATAGCCGACGTGACCCATTACGTCGAGCCTGGCTCAGCCCTCGACAGGCAGGCCGCCTACAGGGGTAACTCTGTGTACCTTCCTGGGACCGTGGCGCCGATGCTTCCCTGGCGTCTCTCGAACGATGTCTGCTCCCTACGTCCGTACTCAGAGCGGGCCGCCGTAACGGTTGAGATGGAGGTATCCGCCGAAGGCGAGACCAGGAGCTACAGGGCTTTCCGGAGCACCATCGTCAGCGACGCCAGGCTCACCTACGAGGCCGTCGATGCGTTCCTGCGCGGTGATGGACCGGTCGAGAGTGCGGATCTGGTAAAGACCGCTTACGATCTCTCGCGCAGGCTCAGGATTCGGGCGGCGAGGCGTGGAAAGCTGGATCTCGGCGGGCGGGAGCCGGAGTACATGATTGACGAAGACGGGGTGCCAATGGGTGCAGGGGTCCGCCGTTCTACGCCGGCCAGAGAATTGATCGAGGAGCTCATGGTCCTCGCCAACCAGTCGGTTGCGAAGATGCTGCACAGGAAGAAGGGCGGCGTCTTCAGGGTCCACGAGAGACCCGACCAGGAGTCCCTGGAACTGCTCGGAGAGAGGCTCGCCGCCATCGGTGTGCAGGCCGAGCCGACGTCTGAGAACCTCGGGACGATCTCCCAGATGGCCAAGTCAGACGCGGTGAACTACCTGATCCTCCGCTCCATACCTCGCGCCATGTATTCGCCCGAAGACTTCGGACATTACGGTCTCGCGCTAGAGCACTACACGCACTTCACGTCCCCGATCCGGCGCTACGCCGACGTCCTCGTACACCGCGCCCTGCTGGGAGACGAGCCTCCCGAGGACCTCGCCGGAGTCGCAGCGCACATCTCCGAAAGAGAGTACAGATCCATGATCTGCGAGCGCACCGCGGACGAGTACACGCTTATGTGGTTGATGCGAGACCGTGTGGGGGAGGTCCTCGAAGGGACCGTCGTGAGCACCGCCGCCTTCGGCCTCTTCGTCGAGCTCGAGACGGGTGCCACAGGCCTGGTCCATGTGAGCAAGCTCCCAGGATGGTGGGAGCTCGAGCCGAACGGCGTCGTCCTCTCCAACGACGCCATAGGCGCCTCATACAGGGTGGGGGACAGGGTTCTCGTGGAGTTGCTCGATGTACTACCGCTCATGCAGCGGGCCGAGCTGAGGGTGGTGAAACGATTGTGACAGACTTCGCGCGTAACAAAAAGGCCCTCCACGACTTTGCCATCGAGGAGTCCTATGAGGCCGGCATCCAGCTAACGGGACCTGAGGTAAAGTCCGTCAGAGAGGGCCGGGCCAACCTCAAGGAGAGCTACGCCAGGGTGAGGGATGGCGAAGTCTTCCTGATCGGAGCTCACATCTCTCCATACGCGAACGCCAGGCAGGAACGGCAACTCCCTACCCGTGACCGCAAGCTGCTGTTGCACAGAAAGGAGATCGACCGCCTCATCGGCAAGAGCCAGGAGGAGGGGAAGACCCTTATCCCCCTCAAGCTCTACTCCAAGGGTGGCATCGTCAAGCTCCAGATCGCCGTCGCAAGCCGCAAGAAGCAGTACGACAAACGGCGTGAGATCGCCAAGAAGACAGCAGACCGCGAGATCGAACGAGCCATGAAAGACCGCCTCCGCCGCTAAAGCGAAGTGCAGAAGTCACCTTCTGTACTTCGCGCTGGGCAGCACGCCGCTTCGCGGCTGGTCAGCACTTCAGCACGTTGTCTCGATGCGTCGTCACAGGCGAAGAGCCCGACTGCCCAGGGCAGCGGTTTCTCTTGCGCGGCAGAGCGAGGCCGGAGAGGGAATAGCTGACCTGCTGACGAGCGAGTCAGAAGGGCGTAGCGTGCTGAGAAGGCGCCAACGGCGCCGTGCTGACCAGCTTTAAACTCCCCTCCAAAATGGTAGAATATTCACCACACAAGGGGGCGCATAGGCTTCGACGGGAGTGGTCAGCGTCCTGTGAGACGAGCCGAGTTTGCTGGAGACTCGTAAAACGCCGGCAGCACAAGATACTTAATTAGACAGTAGCCCATCGGTCCGGGCGGCCCACGGCCCGGTTCCCGGTGTCATTTAGTGGGCTTACCCTCAGGGTTCTGGCCCGGAGCTCGGAGGGGACACTCAACGGGCTAGCCTCGCGGCGGCGCCCCGGTCCGTCGCGGCAGGCGAAGCTAAACCGGGAGCTATGCTCGTAGAATCTCACGGACGGCGCGCTCGCGGACGCGGGTTCGAATCCCGCCGCCTCCACTCTAGCGCTGCGCAGGTTCCCCGCGCAGCGCGCTAGTCAGCAAGTCTTCCCGAAGCGGCGCCAAAAGTATCTACAGCGACCGCCATCAGCATGAGCCTCTCGTGCGCCGCCGGGCGAGGCCAGATCGAGAAAAGCTGACATGCTGACTGCTGAGAGGCGCCGAAGGCGCCGCGCTGACAAGCGAAGGGCGTAGCGTGCTGACAAGCTGAAGTGCTGACATAATAGGGCCCCGTGAGCGATCCGCGGCCCATAGGCGTTTTCGATTCTGGCGTGGGCGGGCTGACGGTGCTTGCGGAGATCAAGGACCGTCTGCCCTACGAGCACACCGTATACTTCGGAGACACCGCGCGGGTGCCTTACGGGATACGTGACCTT
>JAJNDJ010000269.1 GCA_021156345.1 Rubrobacteraceae bacterium
GGACCTTGCGATGGAGAGCCCGAGGATCGCGATGATCGGCGAGAGGTCTATACCGAACCCGCCGAGCTGCAGCATCGGCACGCGGCTCCTTATGGGCCAAAGGATGGGGTTGGTCACGGCCTTGACCGCGTCGTAGATGGCCTGCATAAAGGTGCTCGAAGGGTAGCCTGGGAACCAGGAGAAGAGTATCGAGGCGATGATGAAACCGAACAGTATGTAGTAGGTATAGTTAACAACCCCCGCAAGAAGGCTCGCCACGGAAAATCCGAACTGCTGCAGGAGGAGCAAGCTCATCAGCCGAGCCTCCGCGCCCTCTCGGTCGCCGCCTCTACCCCGTCGTAGACCGCCGCCACGAACCCAGCCTTCTCCATCGCAACGAACGCCGCCGCCGTCGTGCCGCCCGGCGTCATCACCTCGTCGCGCACCTGGTGGGCGCTCCGCTCCTTCAACAGCACCGCCGTCCCGCCTATGGTAACGTACGCCGGTCCGGAGCCGTGGAGGGCCGTCGCCGCGTCAAAGAGCCGTTCTGGCAATTCCAGCACTTCGCCTACGTGGCGGAAGATATCCATGACCGTGGGCAGCGCCGCGCGGCCTGCCTCGTTAGAGGTGACTACGGCAGAGCCCAGTCCCACCGAAGCGCATACGTTCGGCATCACGCGCAGGATCGCCGTCCCTTGCGGCAGGCTCTCGGAGATGCGTTCGATGGAGACGCCGGCGGCGACGCTCGTGACGGCCTTGTTATTGTCTCTGAAAGTGGGTGAGATCTCCTCCATCACCTGCGCCACGTCCCAGGGCTTGACGGCGGCGATAACGAGGTCGCTGGCGGCGGCGAGCTCCCTATTCGAAGAGGTCGTGCGGACGCCGATACTTTCGTAGGGCCTCAGCTGTTCGGGATGAATGTCGCTCGCGCCGAGGTCGAAACCGCCAGACTCGGCGAGCCTGTGGAGTAGGGAGCCTCCGATCTTACCCGCCCCGATTATCCCGACCTTCTTCAAAGTCGCCTGAAGTTCCTTAGAGCTGATTGAAGAACGCCCGCTCGGCGATGCGCTTGCGCTCCTCCGCACTCACCTCGACGTCGCGCGGAGTAAGTAGGAAGACCCTGTTGGCGACGGACTGGATGTTGCCATCGAGCGCGTAGGTCAGGCCCGAGCAGAAATCCACCATCCTGCGGCTGAGGTCGCCGTCGACATTCTGGAGGTTCAGGATCACCGGCTGCTGGCGCTTGAAGCGATCCGCCAGGTTCTGGGCGTCGTTGAAACTGGAGGGCTCGAGGACGCTTACGCGGGTCGTACGCTGGTCGGGGACCGGCCGTAAGTGCGAGGGCGGGTTCTGGCCCCCGTAGCTCTCTCCCCTTCCCGATCCCTCGCTACCGAAGAGGTCTCCCAGTGAAGTACCGAAGGCCGAAGAGCGTTCGGCCCTGCCCAGGCGTCTCACGGTCGGTCCTGGCTCGGCGCCGCGGCGCGCGCCGCCGGCGTAGGCTTCGCCGGCGTAACGGCGCTCCTCTTCAACTTCGTCTTCATAGTAATCCTCGTCATCGACACCGAACCCGAACCAGGCCGCGATCCGGTCCAGACGGTCCCTAACTCCCATCATGCCTCCTTACGGGCCCATCCTCCTCTATTAGCATCCGCCCGATCCTGACCACGGTCGCTCCCTCTTCGACCGCTACCTCATAATCGCCACTCATGCCCATGGAGAGTTCCGATCGAAGTGCGGACTCCAACTTTTCCGTAGATTATCACGGATCGTGCGCAGTTTCGCGAAAACGTGTCTTACGTCTTCTGGGTCATCGACCAGCGGGGCTAGCGTCATGAACCCTCTCGCCCTGACTCTCCCCCCGGTCCCTGCCGCAGCTTCGAGTAGGGACCCAATCTCCTCCTCGGAGACGCCGAATTTGGACTCCTCATGGGCCACGTTTACCTGGATGAGGATGTCGACTCGGCCCTGGGGTGCTCTTTTGGCGAGCTCCTCGATCAGGCGCACCGAATCTACAGAGTGGACCAGGGTCACCCTGGGCACTACGACCTTCGCCTTTCGTCTCTGGAGGTGGCCGATAAAGTGCCACTCGAAACGGTCGCCAAAGAGTTCCTGCTTGTCGAGAAGATCCTCGGCACGATTCTCTCCGATGAGATCCACGCCGGCCTCGGCTAGCGCAAAGAGTTGCTCCGGATGGTAATACTTGGTCGCGACGAGGATGCGGACCTGCTCCTCGCCGCGACCACTCCTCTCTAAAGCGTTCTCTATGTTCTCGTGCACGGCCGCGAGTCGATCCCTGATCTCCATAACGTGCGCACTCATCGGGCCTCCCTAATCACCACCGATGCTAGATTGCGTCCCGTGAGGGGGCCCTGCTTGCGGTGGGAATAGAACAGGTCCGGCAGGCAACCGCTGCAGAGTCCCAGGTCGTTAACCCCCACTCCGGCCCTTTCGAGGTCTACCCTTATGGCATCCTGCAAAGAGAGGTGGCGGCCCGAGACCACCTCGTCCCCGAACGCCGCGGCGAACTCCGAGGCGAGCTCCGCCGACACCTCGTAGCAGCAGCGGCGGATGGACGGCCCTATATAGGCCTGCACGCGGCCCCCTCCAAGACTGTGCGCCGCCTTCCCCGAGACGCCCGAGAGGGTGCCGCGCCAGCCCGAGTGCACCATCCCGACCTCTCGCTCGCCGACGAGCGCGACAGGAACGCAATCGGCCACAGCCACAGAGAGACAGAGGTCCTTCTCGGCAGTCACCAGCGCGTCGGCCTCACCGGCGAAGCCTGACTCAGACACGCGAACCACGCAGTCCCCTGCGACCTGACGGACCCACGCCGCGGGCCTCAGATCCATCGCGCTCCTGATCACTGAGAGGTTCTCGTCAACCGCCTTGGGGTCGTCACCGACCTTCTTGGAGACGTTCAGCGAGTCGTATGGGGGTTTTGAAGCCCCGCCGAGTCGGGTGAAGAAGAAGATCCCGGCTCCTTCGGGCGCCGTGTCCGGTGCGACGTAGACGGCGCCCCCTCTCGCGGTGTGCATTGCGGAGGGGGCACCGTATGCGGCCTGGGTATCGGCCCTGCGCACGCCTCGGCGCAGGCCTACCTGCGCCTGAGGAAGGCTGGTATGTCCAGGACGTCTCCGGTCTCCTGCGAGGCGGGCGCCGGCTCTTCCTGTTGCAGCGGCTCGGGGGCAGGACGTTCGGACCTGCGCTGGTTGGCGAGGCGCTGGTCGAAGCCTGTTGCTATCACGGTCACGCTCACCCTGTCACCGTTGTTCTCGTCGATCACGGCGCCGAAGATCAGGTTCGCGTCCTGGTGCGCCGCGTTGTGGACGATCTCCGCCGCCTCGTTGACCTCGAAGAGCCCGAGATCGGGGCCGCCCGTGATATTCAGTATGATGCCCGTCGCCCCGTCGATGCTGGCCTCCAGCAGCGGGCTGGAGATGGCGGTCTTCGCGGCCTCTGTTCCCCTCGTCTCGCTGCTTGACTCGCCGATTCCCATCAGTGCCGAACCCGAGTCGTGCATGATCGTACGCACGTCCGCGAAGTCCAGGTTGATGAGGCCAGGCACCGTAATGAGGTCGGTGATGCCCTGAACACCCTTCCTGAGGATGTCGTCCGCCATCTTGAACGCGTCCATCATGCTGGTCCGCTTCTCGGCGACCTGCAACAGCCTGTCATTGGGGATGATGATCAGGGAGTCGACGTTCTCCTTGAGGCGCTTGATGCCCTCCTCTGCGTATGTAGAACGCCTGCGGCCCTCGAAGGCGAATGGCCTCGTGACGACCCCGACTGTCAGCGCTCCCGAATCCCTCGCTATCTTGGCAACGACAGGGGCAGCGCCCGTGCCAGTCCCGCCACCCTTGCCTGCGGTGACGAAGACCATGTCGGCACCGCGCATCGCCTCCTCGATCTCCGCCTTGTTCTCCTCTGCGGCCTCCATCCCGATCTTCGGGTCAGCGCCGGCGCCGAGGCCGCGGGTGATCTTCTCCCCTATGTGGATC
>JAJNDJ010000017.1 GCA_021156345.1 Rubrobacteraceae bacterium
CGTTCCAAGGTAGCGAAGCCCACCGTGGACCAGGCGCGCGGAGGCCCCTGAAGTCGCCCCGCCAAAGTCCCCGGCGTCCACGAGCGCCACCCGAAGTCCTAGCCGCGCCGCGTCGAAAGCAACCCTGCTCCCGACTATTCCGCCACCGATCACGAGTACGTCGAACACGCCCCGACCGAGTTCTTCCAGTGTGCGTTCCCGATGCCCACCCATCACAGCGCCACACTTTCGGCCGCTAAGCGAGCGGCGCAGTCGTTGACTAGCCCTGCCATAACGTCGAAGGCTTGCGCAGGGAGCTCCGGATACACGGGCAGGAACACTACGCCTGACATCATCAGCGAGGCTTCGGCGGGCGACGTACGCCCTGCGGGAGCTTCGACGACAGCGATGTTGCTGGTAGCCTGGCTCGCGTCCAGGCCGCGCCGGCGGAGGTTTGCGATCAGGGCCTCAGCATCTTCGACGACCACAGGGAAGAGCCAGTGCGTCCTCTGCAATGATCGCTGACCAGGATGCAGATCTACCACCCGCAGTCTGCGCGCGAATCGCTCACCTGTAGATGCCCGCCTTGCCAGCCGTTCCCCATCGAAGGTCCTTAGCCTCCTGGAGAGCATCGCGAGCAGCGGCGCGGAGGGCCGATGCCTCAGACGCCAGAGGAACATCGTAGCAGGCTCCCGCGGGGGAAACCCGCGTACCACGCCGCTGACCAGTGCGTCGAGGTCGGAGCCGAGCCGCCTACAGGCTCGCGCGAGCAACCCGTATAGGCCGGGCCGCGAGACGGCGACGAGGCCGAGGACTTTTAGCAGCTTCTTCAGATACCCGCCCCGGCCCTGTGAGGGATAGGAGGCCTGGATCCAACGCATCCTGTCAAGCACCTCCCTGTCGCGTACGCGCAGGATCGCCCCGCCAAGCGCGGTCGAGGTCTTGAGAGTGCCGAAACTGTACATGGAGACATCCGCCAACGGATCTCCCATCCTCTTCGGCCCCTTGAAGGCCTGGGCGCAGTCCTCGACGAGGAGCAGGCCGCGCTCCCTCGCGAACTTCGCTACCCCACCGAGATCCATGCGTCCACCGAAGAGGTGCGCGACCAGAACGACCCGCGTGCGCGGCGTGAAGGCCGCCTCAAGCACGCAGGACCGCGGCGTGAGCGTCCCGGGGTCGATGTCCACAGGGACGGCGCGCAGACCGTGCTCGCTTATGATCCGAACCATGTCAGGGTGCGTAACGGCCGAGACGAGAACCTCATCCCCTGCCCACAGACCCTGCGCACCAAGCCACAGGTCCCACCCACTCCGCACCGAGAAACAAACCAGCCCTTCTTCCTCCAAAGAGCACAGCCGCAGGACCTCACCCTCCAACTTCTCCCTCTTCAACCGCCGGCTATGCCAAAGAACGCCGAATGCAATATCCTCCACCGAGATGTCCAACCTGTGCCGCGCGTACATACCACGCCACCCCCCCACGCCAGCCAGCGCCCCGAAACCCATCCGCCACGCCCTCGAACCCACAATGCCTCATCCCTTCGCTTCTACCTCACTTATCTTACATTGTAAGTTTACACTGTAAAGCGATCTGGCGCCACACAGCTATCGGCTTTCAGCCACGTGTTTGTGGAGTGCTGGCATATTGACCAGCCGCCGCAGGCGGCGTGCTGCCTTGCTGACGAGCTCTATCGCACGAGGGCGAGGACGAGTAAGAATGCGAAGAGGGCGAGGCCGGCGGCGGTGAGATAAGCACCCGTCAGGCCGAGCGTTCCTGCGGCAGAGGCCATAAAGAGTGGGCCTATCGTCTGGCCGGCGCGAAGGGACATACCGTTCGTGGCCATGAACGCTCCGCGGTTCTCTGTGGGAGCGTGGGCGTTGAGGAGCGAGAAGACGTTGGGGAGGTTGATCCCTTGCGCCACTCCGAACAAGGCGGCGGGGAGCATGAGAAGGGGCATGCTGGGAGCAAAGGCGACCGCGAGGAGGGCTATCGCGTAGAGTACAAAGGCCGTTTTCAGGAGGCTCTTCTCCGAGAAACGGCCGGTCAGGCGGCCTAGCTGCGTCGAGGTCAGCGCGGTCGTAAGGGAGGCGCCGGAAAGGACGGCCCCGATAATGTAGGAAGGGGCATCGAAGCGCGCGTTCATCAGGATCGGTAGGTACGATATCTGCGGCCCGAACAGCACGATAAACGTCAGCAGGGAAGCGCAGATCAGCCCGAAGACCTCCCTGTCGTGGAGGTTCTCCCACACGCTCCCGAAGTAGTCCCTCAGCCGATCATCGTTGCGCGGCTCCGGATTGTGCAGCGAGAACATGACCACCAGGGCTATCGGTATCGCAGCGAAGGGAAGGGCGAAAGGGTAGAACCACCCGAAGGTCGCCAGCAGACCGCCTATGGCAGGATAACTCGCCGTCCCCACGGAGAGAACGCTGGAATTGTATCCGAGGGCGTTCGAGCGCTCGCGGCCGTCGTAGATGTCGCCGATCACGGTGACGTTGAGAGTGCCGAGGGCGGCTGCCCCCATACCCTGGAAGAAGCGGAGGGCGAGGAGCACATCGAAATTGCGGGCGAAAGCGCAGGCGCCGCCGGCAAGGCCGAAAAGGAGGAGGGCGGGGACCAGGATCTTCTTCCTACCGTAACGGTCTGAGAGAATGCCGAGGAGCGGTGTCATCACGATGCCGGGGAGGGTGAAGAACGTGATCAGGAGCCCAACCTGTCCGCTGGAGATACCGAGCTCCCTTACGATGGTAGGAAAGGCCGGCGTTACGCTCGAGGTCCCGAGGACCGCCATCAACGTTACGCCCCACAGAACGTGGAGGTTGTGGTCCTTATAGACGCGGCGAACGCCCTCGTCTCTCTCGGTCTCCGTGGCCACGATAGGAGAATCTATCAGGTGGTGCGTTCGGAGGTGGAATCAGACACTCTCTCAGCACGCTTCGGCCTCCGCTTGTAAACAAGGGCCAGCATGCGACAGGCTGAAATGCTAACTGACTGAAGTACTGAAAGCGTCCGACAGGCGCGTGCTGACACGCTGTAGTGCGCTAATACACAGACCGGTACATCGCATAAGCGAGACCTCCGAGCACCACGTAGATCAAACCGGCAACGACCACTATGGCCGAGCCGAGTTGCAGCGCACCGTCAGCCACCTGAAAGAGGCCGTACACAAGGTATCCGATCGCGCACACCAGGGCGCTCGTGTGAAAAAGCGCCGGCCTCCGGGCGAGTAATCCGACCAGGGCGAGGAGCGCGCCCAGGCAAATGACAAGGGCAAGGATCAGGAGTACGATGCTGCGCAGGACCTCGGCACTGGCGGTGATGCCGAATCGGTCGGCCGCGGGCACGGGATCAGCGAGCGTGAGGACGAGCCCGTAGAGATCTCCGGCTTCGGCCAGGAACATGAGGCCGAAGAGCACCATGGCGACCACTCGTAGCACACCGTCCCCCTAGCGCCTGTACTCCCGCCAGCCCAGGCGTGCCAATAGCGCTGCGGTCATCGCCGCCGTCGCGCCCCAGATGTTTCGCGGGACAGGACCCTGGATGGCGAACACAGGCACCTTGTAGTCGCGGCCTTCGCGGCGCCAGAGCACCTTGCGGAACGTCTCCTTGGCGGTCAGAGTCTTCAGAGGGACCGTGAAGATCTCCTCCACCTCGTCAGAAGCCAGTACCATCTCGGCCTCAGGAGGCAGGAGTCCGACAAACGGGCTGACGCGGAAGTTTGACGGCGGGATGTACATCTCCTCCAGCGCTCCTACTACTTCGACCAGTTCGGGTTTGAGGTCGATCTCCTCCTCGGCCTCGCGTAAGGCTGTCTCCAGGAGCGAACTGTCACGGGCCTCTATGCTGCCGCCGGGAAAGGAGATCTGGCCGGCGTGGTCGGCGAGATCATCCTTCCTCACCGTATAGACGACCCTCGCATCCTCGCCTTCTACGATGATCGGAACCAGAACGGCCGCACGCCGCGTGTCAGCGCCAGGCGGCGGCACCCGCGGACGTCTCTCACCGGTCTCCAGATCCACAGGCGAAAACCCCTCGTAGACCTCGCGCCACTCGTCCAACGGGCGAGAGACCGCCTCACGCAGCCGATGCGCAAGATCATTCAGGCCATGGTTCTCGCCGTTGTCCTCCCGACGTTCGTTCATCACCCAGATCATAGCGTACCAACAAACCTGCATTTCAGATGGTCAGCACGCTCGGGCCTTTAAGGCCTTCGCTTGTCAGCTATTCAGCATTTTTGGAAGGGGAGCCGTTCCAAAACCCGCTGTCAGTCAGAAATGTTCTTACGCGCGATGATCCTTTGCGGCGTTACCCGCACCAACAACTCACCCTCCACTGCGTTGCGACGGCCGTACTCATCGGCCCTGTTGGCACCCATGTAGCGGCCCCCGATGCGAGTCGCCCAGTAAAGGAGGTCGGGATCCCCGGCGGACAGTTCGGAGGAGCCCTCGATCACGACGAAGTGGAAGGGCGGTTCTTCCTCGTCGACGCATAGGCTGACGCGGGAATCGCGACGCATGTTGCGGCCCTTCATGGTGCTCTCTCCGGTCGTGAATACCAGCGTATCGCCCTCCAGGTCGAACCAGATCGGGGCCGCATGAGGCCTACCGTCAGCACGCACCGTGGCGAGGACCGCCGTCCTGGCCCGGGTGAGCATGAAGCTCCTGTACTCTTCGTTCGTCATTTGTTGGGCCACTGTAATCCCCCACCGACACGCTAGAAGTTCGCAGCCATAGCGAAACCTGGTTAATCAGCCGGCCGGCTGCTCCTCTGCCCTGCGCTGGCCTAGCTCCCTGTCGAGCAGGAAGAGCGCCTCGCTTTTGTCTCCTACCATCTTCAGGGTCTCGACGACGTCCCCCGCGTTCTTCTCCTCCTCGACCTGCTCCGTAACGAACCATTGCAGAAACGTCTGGCTCGCGTAGTCGTTCTCCCTTACCGCGAGCCCGTAGAGGTCATTGATCATCGCGGTGACCTCTTTCTCGTGCTCCAGCGCCTGCTCGAAGACCTCCAGCGGCGACCCGAATTCGACCACCGGTCCGTCTATCCCCCGCAGGACGACGCGTCCGTTGCGCTCGAGGATGAAGTCATAGAACTTCATCGCGTGCTCCGTCTCCTCCCTGGACTGGGCGCGCATCCACTGCGCGAAGCCAGGAAGGTTCTCCGACTCGCAGTAGGCGGCCATCGAGAGATACTGGTAGGCCGAATAGAGCTCGTTCTTGATCTGCTCGTTCATCGCTTCCTCGACCGCGTTGCCAAGCAAGGTGACCTCCTCCTTCTCGTCCTTCGCTACGTCCCGGCCTCCACTATACCGATCCCCGGGACAAAGAGTCTGCAAGAATCGCAGACGAGTCAGCGCGCGTCTACTGCGCCGGGCTGGTGAAACGATCTGCTAGAAAGACGATCCGGTCGTTATGATACCTGATGCCTGTTGCCACGGGTTACGTACGACTCGCCACGCTGGAGCGGGCCAACGAGGTCGCGAACGCTGCCAGGGGCGTGAGTAGCGTCGCCTCGATCGGGAACGTTTGTGGAAACCACCCGCTATTGCCCGCCTCTCTTCGAACCGCACGCGTTGGATCGCGAGAGATCTACGCCTCTCAATTCTGTGTTGTCCTGGCGCGGGTCAGTCTGCGCCTCCTGTGGCAAGCATGTCGAGGGCGACGGCGGCGGTCCAGGATTGCTCCCCGGAGCCGAGTGGCTCACCGGTGAACGGCTCGAAGTACTCCGCGAAACCGCCCTCTGAGAGCTCCTCAAGGGTCTCCCGGCGAATCCTCTGGGCTTTCTCACTCTCTCCCGCGCGAAGCAGCGACCACCAGAGGAGCCAGTTGGCGACGGGCCAGACAGGACCGCGCCAGTAGCTGCGGGGGTGGAAGCCGGATTCTTCTGGGCTGGTGGAAGGCGGCAGTGGATAGCGCAACCTGGGGTTGCCACAGAAAGCCTGCGAGTCGAGCGTGTCGAGAAGATCGCGGAGCCGCGAACGATCTAGACCGCCGGAGATCAGGGGCGCGAATCCTGCCACGGTGCGCACCCGCAAGGGTTCGTCTGCGAGTACGTCCTGGTCCAGGCAAAGCCCGAGGTGGGGATCCCACTGCTCTTCGAGGCCTGCTCGGCCGCGTTCGATCCAACCCTCTATGAGTGTCCTGTCCTCCTGCGGCGCTTCGACGACCTCGGAGATCTCCAACAACGCCTCGTTGGCCGCAACGAGGATGGCTGAAAAGAGGACATCCTTGACCAGGAAGGGGTGTCGCTCGTAGATCTCGGCCTCGTCGTAGCGAACCCGCTTGAGGAGCTCCAGCAGCCACAGAAAGCGGTCGTACTCGCGGTCGGTCGGACGGTGCGAGGGATCTGTGACGTGCTCGAGGTCGTAGCGGGTGTAGGAAGGCACCTCCCCGACGGAGATCCTCTCCAGGACCGCGTCCCAGCGCGGGGAGTTATCCGTGCCGCTCTCCCAGGGGTGGTAGATGGTCACCAGCCCCGAGCCTTCAGGGTCGCGGGCGGTCGCCAGGTAGCGGTGCCAGGAGAACAGACGCCGGTAATTGCCGCTGAGGAAGGAGCGGGCGCGGGCGACGCGCGCTTCATCCTTGCCCCGCGAGGTCTGCCAGATGCGTCTGACCGCGATGGCGTGCACGGGCGGCTGGCACAGCCCGCTGGTGCGCGGACCAGTAGGCGCATCCTCAGAGAGAGCGGAGGAGTTCCAGCGCTCCGCGTCGGGGAAGTAGCTCTTGGGTGGGGCCTCGGGGTTGAAGACTATGTGGGGGACCTTCCCCGTCGACCACTGGCCGGTAAACAGGGTCTCGAGCTCGTCCGTCGCGCGGCGATTGTCCACGTGCGCAAGGCCGAGCGCGATGAACGCGGAGTCCCAACTCCACTGATGCGGATAGAGGGAAGGGGCTGGTTTGGTCCAGGATTTCAGGCCGTTGCGGCGCAAGACGTCCGTCGCGAGTGGGTTGACGCCGTCGAAGCCGCCGGACCGTGGCCCTTCCGAATGGCTCTCTGGAAGCTCTTCCTCTCGCATGAACCGGTCTTAGTAACTCCCGTCGACTAGGTCTACCCGGTCAATGTATACAAGGACCGGCCTCTGCCTTCAAGCCTACCCGGAAGTTCTCCCGCTCAATCCTCGCGCTCTTCCAGGTTGGAGATGTCTTCCTGATAGGCGTCCAGGGAATCCAGAAAGCCGTCGTAGGCGTTGACGGAGTCCCTGGACAATTCTCTGAAGACTTCGCTCTGTTCCCTCACCAGCTGCTGCAGACTTCCGAGAGTTCTGCGGTTGAGCTCAGCCTGGTCATCGAGGGTTTCGACCCAGTTCTCGAAAAACCTCCTGGAGAGCCTCATGCCGCTCTTTTGCGCCTCGAAAGCCTGGTCAACGGCCGTCCTGTACCCTTCGCGGGTGAGCCTGTCCAATCGCTCCGAGGCTTCCCTGTTTCGTCGCGCGTCTCTCTCGTCCACTACAGACCTCCTTTCCCGCACCTATGATACCCGGTTATTTGTGTGGGATCTAAAGCGTAGCGCTCGGCACCCACTGCTCTGTGGCATCGCCTCTCCTGACGTTCCCAACGCGGATAGGATTATAACCCTCCCGTGCTTGATGGCGACCCCCGCCGGTTGCTAGGATAAAGGCGTGGTCGAGATCGGGGTCATAGGGGGTGACGGCATAGGTCCCGAGGTCGTGCGCGCCGGCATGAAGGTGCTCGAGGCCGCAGCGATGGATGATCCCTCGCTCGAACTCGGCTTTACGGAGTTCCCGTGGGGCTGCGAGTATTATCTGGAGCACGGACGGATGATGCCCGAAGACGGCCTCGATACCCTTGCAACATGCGATGAGATCTACCTCGGCGCCGTCGGCTGGCCCACGGTGCCTGACCACCTCTCCCTCTGGGGACTCCTGCTCCCCATAAGGCGCACTTTCGACCAGTACGTAAACTTGCGACCGGCGCGGCTCTTGCGCGGTGTGAAGAGCCCACTGGCGGAGCCGAATGATCTCGATATCACGGTCGTCAGGGAGAATACCGAAGGAGAATACTCCGACTCCGGAGGGCGAGTGTACAAGGATACACCGTATGAGATCGCCGTTCAGGAGAGCATCTTTACCCGGCGCGGCGTGGAGAGGATAATCCGTTACGCTTTCGAGGAGGCGAAGGCCAGGCGTGGCCTTCTGGTCGGGGCGACCAAGTCGAACGGTATCAGCATTACGATGCCGTTCTTCGATGAGATCTTCCGCGAGATCTCCTCTGACTACCCTGAAGTCGAGGCGTCCCTGATGCACGCCGACTCTCTGGCCGCCAGGCTCGTGCTCGCCCCGCACTCCTTCGACGTCGTCGTCGGCTCCAATCTCTTCGGTGACCTGCTCTCTGAGGTGACGGCCGCCATCGCCGGGGCCATCGGGATCGCACCCTCGGCCAACCTTAACCCGGAAGGAACGTATCCTTCCCTGTTCGAGCCTATTCACGGCTCGGCCCCTGATATCGCGGGCCAGGGCTCCGCAAACCCATCAGGCGCAATCTGGGCCGGCGCCATGATGCTGGACCACGCAGGATTTCCAGACGCAGGCGCCCGTATCCTCGCCGCACTGGAAGAGACCCTGGCATCAGGTACCAAGACCAGCGACCTCGGCGGCACGGCCACGACAGACGAGATGGCCGACGCTGTCGTGCAGAGGCTCAGAATCCACGCCTGAGCGCAGCCAGCCGTACCCCGCCGCTCGACGAGGCAATTTGACCTAGCTCACATCCAGGCCGCAGGGCCCTTGACTCTGCAACCTGCCCTCATTATGCTGCCACGCAGTTATTGCAAATGATTGTCATTTGTAAGGAGTATCGGCGAACGAGGAGGCGAGGTCTCGGTGTTCAGTTCTTTCGTTACCCTTTTGAGGGAAGGATTCGAGGTAACGCTTTTGGTCGCGATAGTGCTCTCCTACCTCGTCAAGATCGAACGCCGCGAGGACATCAGGCAGGTGTGGTACGGGGTCGGTGCTGCCCTACTGGTGTCGCTGGCCGTGGGAGGGCTTCTATTCTTGACGGCTGGCGGGTTGGAGGGGAGAGCGGAGTACATCTTCGAGGGTACGGCGATGTGGGTTGCCGTCGGGTTCCTGACGTACATGATCCTCTGGATGC
>JAJNDJ010000270.1 GCA_021156345.1 Rubrobacteraceae bacterium
GCTTCACGACAGCACCCTTCAGGACATCGTCTACGCGCTGCAGGAGGTACAGGTCATGCAGGTCGTCTCGGGGGACGATCTGAATCCGGCACTGGAAGACGCGGCCGAGGCCCTCAAGCGCTCCGTCGAGGGGCTACGCGGCGCCATCTTCGAGCTGCGCCTCAAAGAGACGCTGGAAGGCTCTCTGGTCTCCTCGCTCGAGAACCTCGTGGATCTGAACCGGCGGATGGCCCGTGGAAGGTACGAACTCGAACTGTTTGTAAAGGACGATTTTCCGGCCAGGCTCCCGAACAAGACAGGCCAGGAGCTCACGCGCCTCGTCCAGGAGGCGCTCACGAACGTCCGGCGCCACGCCGAGGCCACAGGAGGCGCTCACGAACGTCCGGCGCCATGCCGAGGCCAACCACGTTAGGGTAGAGCTGGGTCTCGACGGCGGGCTCGCCTACGTCGAGGTGACCGACGACGGATGTGGGTTCGACCCAGAGAGGGCCACGACCGGTATAGGCAGGCAGTCCATGAGGCACCGGGCTCTCGAGCTCGGCGGGGAGTTCAGTGTGGAGAGCGCGCAGGGCGAGGGGACGAGGGCGCGCTTCTCGATACCCGTCACCCGCCTGGTCAAAGGGTAGCGGCGCCATCCCGGTTCTTTCGGGCTGAGGTAAGATGGGGGACAGGCATCGAGGCGTTAGAAGGGTGGCTGTCATAGAGAATCACGCTAGGGAGTATTCGACCCGGATCTTGCTCGTCGAGGACCACGCCTCGTTCCGGCAGGCGCTGGCCTTCATGTTCGAGCGGGAGCAGGAATTCGTAGTGACGGGCCAGGCAGGCTCTCTGGCCGAGGCGCGCGCGTTCATGCGCAAGGTGCCCGACGGGGTAGACGTCGCGATCGTAGACCTCGCGCTGCCTGACGGGGATGGGTTCGAGCTGATCGAAGAGCTGGCTTCCCGTCCCGACGTGATGACTCTGGTCCTTAGCGCCAGCCTGGAGCCGGCCCGCCTCGCCCGGGCCGTCGAGGCCGGTGCCGCCGGCGTGCTGCACAAGTCAGCCGCCATAGGCGAGGTCGTGGAGGCCGTGCGTCGTCTCAAGTCCGGGGAGGCCCTGCTCTCGCCGGCAGAGGTCATAGAGATGCTGCGAATGGTCAGCCGCAAGCGCCAGGAGGAGTACGAAGCCCAGAGGGCCATAGAGAAGCTTACTCCCCGCGAAAAACAGGTTCTTCAGGCTCTCGGCGAGGGCCTCGACAGCAAGGACATCGCGGAGAAGCTGCACATCACCATAGAGACCGAACGAACCCACATGGTCAACATACTCAACAAGCTCGATGTCCACTCCAGACTGCAGGCCCTGGTGTTCGCCGCCCGCCACGGCCTTGTAGAGATCCGTTAGGCGCCCGTGGCCCTCACGACAGGGCCCCAGGGCCCCTGCCAGCCGACCTTTTGTGAGGTGCACCGTGCTAGAATCAGAGGTGTTCGTGTCGATGACCGTGGAGACCGGTTCGAAGCACGACGCTACCCGAGGAGACACGAACTTCTTGCCGAAGTCGTCCCATAAGCGCTCCAAAGACCCTGCGGCGGAGGCCGCCTCTGCGCGGCGCCGAGGAGGTAGGACGCTGGTCTTGATGGCCAACGAGCCGCGCGCCTACCGCGAGGGTATAGCGGCGGTCATCAGCCAGTTACGCCCCGAAGTCGAGATAAAGACCGTGGAACCGAAGGCCCTCGATACTTCCATCGAGCGCTTCTCACCTGACATGGTCATTTGTAGCAAGGCCACGGACGCGTTGAAAGGCGGTGTGCGGGTATGGGTAGAACTCTACCCCGAGAACGCCGCCCTGTCGGTGGCGAGCATCGGCGGCAGACGCATAGAGTACGCCGAGATCCAGCTCCCCGATCTGCTCTCCATCGTGGATAAGGCTGCGGAGCTGGCAAACTAGCCCAATAGGGCTAGAAAAATATCCCCCCTTTTCGTGATGCTGAAAGTCCTTCCAGAGGTCACCATTGCGGTATGGGCACAAGACGTATACTCGTGGCCAACGAATTTACTTCGTATCGTCAGACGATCGCCATCGTTTTCAGGGAGCTACATCCGAACGCGGACGTGCTGGAGATCCACCCCCAGACCCTGGACTGGGAGGTGGCGCGCCTTGGCCCCGACCTGGTGATCTGCAGCCGCGTAACCGCCGTAGTCAAGGAGAGGGCTGCAAACTGGATCGAACTCTATCCCGAGTGCAGGCCCTTCTCGACGTTCTGCATCGGTGGAGAACGCAGGGCGATAGAAGACGTCCAACTCTCTGACCTCCTCTCGGTGTGCGCTAGGGTTCTGTAGAGAGTTCCCTGAGCAGCGCCTTCAGCCGTGGGGCGAGATCCTCGATCTCATCAGCAGTACATCTGACCTGGACGTGGATGCTGACCGTAGGGGGTGTGCCTGCAGGGACATCCGCGGATGCCCCAGGGGCCTCGCCCACGGTAGCTGAGACCACGGATTCCTTCCACTCGGAAGTCTCTGCGGGCGAACCGTCCTCAGGAGCGATGTCTTCCGGTCGCTCGTCGAAGGTGGCGACCAGCTCTCCGGCCTCCTCTTTCAGCATACCCGAGGCCTTCAGTATCTCGATTATGGCGCCGGCGCCGTTCATCACGGGTTT
>JAJNDJ010000271.1 GCA_021156345.1 Rubrobacteraceae bacterium
CTCTATGTTGGAGTGCATGTAGCGCGCCTTGACGTTGTGCTCGAGCAGGTAGTCCGTGAGGTCCTCGGCCATCTTTATGGTAAGGGTCGTGATGAGTACCCTTTCGCCGTGCTCGACGCGCTTGGCGACCTCGTTGAGGAGGTCGTCGATCTGGTTCTTTGTGGGACGCACCTCGACCTCGGGGTCGACGAGGCCGGTCGGGCGGATGATCTGCTCCACTATCTGTCCCGAGTTCTCGAGCTCGTAAGGCCCGGGCGTCGCCGAGACGAAGACCATCTGGTTCGTTTTGAGCAAGAACTCATCCCACATCAAAGGACGGTTGTCCAGAGCGCTCGGTAGCCTGAAGCCGAATTCGACCAGGGTGGTCTTCCTGCTCCTGTCGCCGTTGTACATGCCCCTGACCTGGGGCAGCGTTATGTGCGACTCGTCGATGAACGTGACGAAGTCGTCGGGGAAGTAATCCAGAAGCGTATACGGCGTCGAGCCGGGAGGACGCCCATCGATGTGGCGCGAGTAGTTCTCGATGCCCGAGGTGTAGCCGAGCTCGCGCATCATCTCCAAGTCGTACTGGGTGCGCTGCTTGAGGCGGTATGCCTCCAGAACCTTGCCCTCGCCCTCCAGCTCTCCCAGCCGCCCCTCGAGCTCCGCTTCGATGTTTTTGACGGCGGTCGCGAGCCTGTCTTCACCCGTGACGAAGTGGGACGCGGGGTAGACGGTCAGCGTTTCGTGCTCGCGCAGGATCTCACCCGTAAGGGGGTCGGCCTCGGTCATGTTCTCGACCTCGTCCCCGAAGAAGGAGATGCGGTAGATCGTATCCTGGTAAGCGGGATGCACCTCGAGGACGTCGCCACGTACCCTGAAGTTACCCCTGTTGAGCTGGAAGTCGTTTCTGGTGTACTGAATCTTGACGAGGTCCCTCAAGACATCGTCGAGGTCGTAGAAGCCACCCAGCTCCAGAAGGACCATCTTCGAGCGGTACTCCTCGGGGCTACCGAGGCCGTAGATCGCCGAGACGCTCGCGACGACAATCACATCCCTGCGGGTGAACAGCGAGCTCGTCGCCGAGTGCCTGAGGCGGTCGATGTCCTCGTTGATCTGGGCGTCCTTCTCGATAAAGGTGTCCGTGCGCGGGACGTAAGCCTCGGGCTGGTAGTAGTCGTAGTAGCTGACGGCAAGGTCTGCGCCTTCATGCCCGCGTCGAGACCTGACGCGAGCTGCTCTATGGCCCGTGGCTGGTCGCCGGTCGGCTGGTATTCGCTGTTTACCCGGAACCCGTTCCGCGTCGCTTTCTCCATACAAGAACCTCGGGATCTTTAGTAGGTCATGAAGCGTCACGCTTCTGGAACATACGACCTGATTATACTGCGAACGCCGGCTTTTTCTCGGTCCAATCGGTGCCGTTATCGCGACGCGACACTCCGCCAGGTAGCCGTAGCCACCTACTCCTCGCGAGGCTCACTCCTCATGCTTGGATGATAGATGGACAGGCTATTCTGGAGGCCCTTGCAGGTTCTTGCCGTAGAGTTCCTGGTAGGTCTTTTGTGCCTCGAGCGCACGGTCTACGTACTCGCGAGTCTCTTTGTAGGGGATATCCTTATGGATATCGAAGCCTTCGTCGGAGACCCAGGCGTCCACGTTTCCTTCTCCTGAATTATACGCCGCGAGCATAAGCCTCTCATCACCGTTGTATCGATCCTTGAGGTACCCTAGGAACCAGGTTCCCACTCTTATGTTGACCTCCGGGTCGCGGTAGTCGCCCTTTATGCCGCTCTTGCGCTTGATGAAGCGCGCCGATTCTGGAAGTAGCTGCATGAGCCCGTAGGCCTCCCTGTGGGACTCGGCGTCTGGCCTGAAGCGGCTCTCTGTATAAATTACGCCCGCCACGAACGCAGGATCCAGGCCGTTCTCCTCGCTGACCTCCCTGATGGTCGCTGTGTACTTCAGAGGGTACACCGTGCGCATCACGGCATCGGGTAGTCTGAGAGCAAAAGGCAGGATAGCGAGGACCCCAATAACCACCACCAACACCAGAATCCCGCGCCTGCGGCGGGCTCGCGACCTGCCGTACCTGCGTCTCTTACCGTGGGTTGCCGTTGGATCCTCTCTCCCGCAAGATCATGCGCCCGAGATCGTGTGCTTGCTCCTTAAGTCTATCCGGGTCTCCGTCATTTTGTATCGTCAGGCCGGCCCGCCTGGCCTTCTCCTCTCCGGAGAACTGCCGTGCCTCCACGGCCCGCAGCGCCGCCTCGTCCAAGCCTCGCTCCTCTATCCACAAGCGGCGCCTCTCTTCCGGCACCGTGACGGCCACCGTAAAATCGAAATCCCCACCCCGGCCTGTCTCGAACAGCAACGGTATCTCGACGACGAAGAGCTCCGCCATAGAAGCCTCGATACGCCTGTCGGTCTCGCTGCGTACCAGAGGATGCAGAATCTCTTCGAGATCCAGCAGTGCCCCGGCGTCACCGAATACCTCGCGGCCGAGGGCTTTGCGGTCGATACCGTCCGGTCCTCTGACACCTTCCCCGAAACGTTCGACGATCCTGGATATCGTGCGGCGGTCGCTCTTCAGGAGATGGTGCACGATCTCATCGGCCGAGGCCGTCTCAGTGCCAGGCAGTTCCCCCAAAAAGCGGACCAGCGTACTCTTTCCCGACGCGAAAGGGCCGGTGACGGCTACGGTCACCGGCCCTTCCACGGACCCTCTCTGTAAAGAGTCTCTGTCTATCTCTCCTCGAGGTCCAGGTCGGCCAGCGCATCGAAGGCGCCGGAGCGGAGGCCACTCCCCTCGCTGCTTCTGCGGTCCGAGGGGCCGCGCTGCTCGGGCTCGCGGCGCGGGGGGCGCTCCTCGCGGCGGGGGCGCTCTTCACGGTCCTCGCGCTTCGGGCGCAGGCTCAGGGAGAGCCTGCGACGGCGGGCGTCGACGTCGATGATGCGGGCGTCGACCTCGTCGCCGCTGCGTACGATCTCGTCTGGTGTCTCCACGTGATGGTCGGCCAGCTCGGAGATGTGGATCAAACCCTCCACCCCGTCTGCGACCTCCACGAAGGCCCCGAACGAGACGAGCTTGGTAACCCTACCGTGGATCTGCTCTCCGACCTTGACCCGCTCGACGATCTCCTGCCAGGGGTCCTTCCTGGTCTGCTTGAGGCCGAGCGAGATGCGCTCGCGGTCGCGGTCGACCTCGAGGACCTTGACCTCGACCTCTTCGCCCACCTCGACGACCTCGCTCGGATGGTCGACATGCTGCCAACTGAGTTCGGAGATGTGGATCAGGCCGTCGATGCCTTCGAGGTCGACGAAGGCCCCGAAGTCGACGAGGTTGGAGACGGTTCCCCTGACGATCATGCCCTCTTCCAGCGAGGTCAGGATACGCTCGCGCTCCTCCTTGCGCTCCTCCTCGAGCACGGCGCGCCTGGACAGAACTACGTTG
>JAJNDJ010000272.1 GCA_021156345.1 Rubrobacteraceae bacterium
AGCGATTACATCCACCCTTATAGGAGTGAGCGCGTAAGCCGGTGCTTGTCCACCGGCGGGCAGCGGCGACACAGACGGAAGCCAGACAACGAGAAGATGCTCTTGGCGTCGCGGTCCCGGCAACTTTCGCAAAAACCCGAATCGATTCCCTTCTCACAGTGGGGTTCTCAAACTCTTAAACGCAACCTGACACAAGGAGACGAGATGAAGGAGCTGGTGAGGAGAACACTATGAGGGAGACCGGTACTGCGGGACAAACCCCGTCTACTAGGGCGATCCGAAGACGCGTCCCGACCATCGCCCTGTGGGCGGCAAGATGGCCGCGATCCCAGCCAGGGCCTAGTTGCGTTGTTGGAGCCTTACACCTATTCGGTCCAGTGGTACAGAGTCGGCAGACGCGAGACGAAAGGCGCGGGAAAGGTGACCGTCGAGGACCACACGAGCACCAGCTTCACGGCCCCGTTCGCGGAGGCCGGCCCGGCGGTGCTGTATTTGAAACGGGTCGGGTGCTAGGTGCGCCTTCGACCTTCGGCGACCGAATCCACCGGTCCGTTGGTACTCCGAGGTGGGCGCGGAGCGGTGTCCTTAGAACACCGCCGCGGTCGCAGGCCGTACTCGGGTCGAGCGAAAACGGAGCGTGACATGTCGACGACACCCACGGCACAGCGATTTATCGAAGAGCTGGAGGCGTACCGTTCGCCGGAGCAGCGAGAGAAGTACCAACGTTACTTCAAGACCGGCAAGGGCCAGTACGGCGAAGGCGACGAGTTTATTGGCGTGCGCATGGGGCAGATCTTCGCGCTCGTCAAGGAGTTCATCGAGATGCAGCCCGGCGAGATCGAGGAGCTGCTCGAGAGCCCCGTCCACGAGGTACGGGCAGGGGCGCTTAGCATCATGGACAAGCAGGGCCGCAGCAACAAGACGCCCGAAAGCCGCAGGAAGGAGCTGTTCGACCTGTACCTGCGGAGCACCGACAGGGTCAACAATTGGGACCTGGTCGACCTAGGCGCGCCGTACGTGGTCGGCCGCTACCTGTTCGACAAGCCGCGCGACGTTTTGTGGGAGCTGGCGCGCTCCGAAAGCGTGTGGGAACGCCGCACCGCCATCGTCAGTACCTCCTATTTCATCAGGCAAGGCGACGTGAACGACACGTTCGAGATCGCCGAGATCTTGCTCGGCGACGACCACGACCTGATCCACAAGGCCACGGGAGGGTGGCTGCGCGAAGCGGGAAAGAAGGATCGTCAACGACTACTGCGCTTCCTGGACGGATATGCCGCCACCATGCCACGCACGATGCTGCGCTACGCAATCGAACACCTCGATGGGGAGCAGCGGGCTCATTACCTGAGCCTGAAACAGGCCATGGAGGCAGGCCAAGACCGAGGAGGAGACCGATCATGACCGACACCCAGTACCAAGTCCAGCAAGCCATCGACCGGCTCGTCGAGTCCGGAGTCGAGCAGGGCCTGCAGGTCGCCGTCTACCGCCACGGCGAACCGGTGGTCGACGCCGTCGCAGGTGTCGCCGATCCAACCACCGGGCTCCCGGTCACCTCGGACACGCTCTTCTTCAGCTACTCGATTGGTAAGGGAGTGGCCTCGACCGTGGTGCACGTGCTCGCCGAGCGTGGCGTCCTCGATTACGACACGAGGATCGCCGAGCTGTGGCCGGAGTTCGGTGCCCACGGCAAGGAGGGCGCGACTGTGCGGCACGCGCTGAGCCAGTCGGTCGGCGTGCCGGGGTTGCCGTCAGGTCTCACGGCGGAGGACTTGACTAACTGGGAGAAGATGTGCGCCATCATCGCCGACTCGGAGCCGTGGTGGGAGCCTGGCACGAAGATCGGCTACCACGCCATTACGTGGGGTTACGTCGTCGGCGAGATCATCCGCCGAGCCACTGGCAAACCGATCCCCCAGGCACTTCGGGAGGAAGTGACCGAGCCGCTGGGCGTGACCAACGAGCTGTTCTTCGCGGTTCCGGCCGCCGAACTGCGCCGGGTCGCCCGGTTGGAGGACGCTCCGGGCAGCGAGGAGATGTTCGGCGAACTGCCCGAGGACTCTCCGATCTTCAAGCTGGGGCCGGATCTCTCGGCGGCGGATGCCAACCGCTCCGAGGTGCTCGGTGCCAACATCCTGGCGGGTGGCACGGTCACCGCCCGCGCAGTGGCACGCATGTACGCCGCGCTCTTGGGCGAGGTGGACGGCGTGCGCCTGATCTCGCCGGAACGGCTGCGCGAAGTATCGGCGGTAGCGATGAGCGGCACCGACCAGATCTTCGGCTTCCCCACGTCGTGGGGGCTGGGCTACGCCATTGGTCAGTTCATGTCCAACGCACACGAGACGCAGCACGTCTTCGGGGTGGGGGGCGTGGGCGGGAGCCACGCCTACGCCGACACTAGGACCGGGACCACGTTCGCGCTGACCAAGAACCGGCTACAGCTAACATGCCGCAAAGAGAATATCTATCCATAGAGGAGAGCTGACGCAGATGGCACCCGCAGGGACGCACATCGAGGCCAACGGACTTCGGATCTATTACGAAATCCACGGCGAGGGCGAACCATTGTTGCTCGTTCACGGCGGTACCGCTACCTCCCAGTCCTGGGCGTCGCACCTTCCGGCCTTCACCGAGCACTTCCAGGTCTTCGCCCCCGACAGCCGCGGTCACGGCAGGACCGACAACCCGACGGGCGAACTCAGCTACCGCGTGATGGCTGACGATGTGGCCGCCCTGGTCGGTGCGTTGGGTTTGCAGAGGCCGCTCGTGCTTGGCTACAGTGACGGGGGGCAGATCGCCCTCGAGCTCGGCATACGTTATCCCGGGTTGGTCAGAGCCCTGGTCCTGGGCGGCACGCAGTTCAGATTCTCAGAAGCGTACCTCGAGGACGCCCGGGCACTCTTGGGCATCGCCGAGGGCGAGGAGGTTGACCCCGAGAGGTTGGAGCGGGAGCAGCCCGACTTTGTTGGTTACCTGCGCGAGGCGCACGGGCACGCCTACGGTCCGGAGTACTGGAAGGCGTACGTAAGGCAGATCGCATTGCTGTGGCTAACTCCCCTTCACTACACATACGAGGACCTTGCCGCGGTAACCGATCCAGTGCTCATCCTCGTTGGCGACCGCGATGGTGCATGCACCGCAGAGGCCCCCGAGCTGTTCCGGTTGCTCTACGACGCGGAGCTGGCCGTCGCCCCGGGCTCCGATCACAGCTTCATCGAAGCGAAAGCTGGCCTCTTCGACGCGCTCGCCCTGGATTTCCTCCTGCGGCATCAGAGCGATTGATCAACCGGAGGAGAAGACCCTGACCCTTCCGAAAACCGCCTCGCGAGAGGAGCCCTCGGTGCTTGCAACGAACTCCAGGACCGGTCGCTTCCTCCGCTGTCTTGGAGGGCGGCGTGATGACGCGTAGAGGGTTCGAGGAACGACAGCGGGTCCGCGAAGAACGTCAGCGGCGGGCGGTGGAGGCCGTGGTGGCCCATGCCCGCGAGAATGGGCTCCGCGTCGAGGAGCCAACAGTGCTCAACGACCTGTTCTCGCTTATGGTGCACCTGAAGCCTGCGCCGGTGGTGGCGCGGGTGGCGACCTGCATGCCCAAGCTGCGGACGCCGATCGAGGGCTGGCTGGAGCGCGAGATCGCAGTGACGACGTATCTGGCGGAGCAGGGAGCGCCGGTTGTCGTGCCTAGCCGGGAGCTGCCGCCCGGCCCCCACGAGCGCGACGGTTTCCCTATCAGCTTCTGGACGTACGTCGAGTCCGACCCGGACCGGACCCCGACCACCGACGACTGCTCGGCTATGCTCGTAGACCTTCACACCACCATAGATGCATACCCGGGCGAGCTGCCAATGCTCTGCGCCGACGACGTCCCGCGCGGCCTGGAAGTGAGCGATCGTTCCGCCAACTTTCTGGACAAGTCGGACGCGGACCTTCTGCGCGCCTCGGCCGAACGGTTGCGACCCATCTGGGAGGCTCCAGGTGGCGAGGTACGGCCGCTTCACGGTGACGTCCACCCCGGGAATCTGATTGCCGCACGCGGAGGCGAAATGATGTGGATAGATTTCGAGGACGTGTGCCTGGGACCGCCCGAGTGGGATCTTGCCACGATGATGGACGAAGAAGCCGTCGCAAAATACCACGATCCCGACCCCGAGATGCTGGCCCTATGTACTGAGCTGCGCACGCTGCAGGTTGCCCTGGCCTTGATCGTGTTCCGCGAGGACTTCGGTGACATGAAGGGCTGGGACGAAGGCATCAGGAGCATGCTGGATATGCTCACCTCTGCGTCTTGATTTGGAGACCAATACGAACGACTAAGAGAGGAGGACCGAGATGTTGCTTGAGCACAAGAACGCCATAGTCTACGGAGGGGGAGGCTCGGTCGGCGGCGCGGTGGCCCGCGCATTCGCCCGCGAGGGGGCTAAAGTGTTTCTCGCCGGTCGAACCCGTGAGTCGCTCGAAGGGGTGGCCGAGGAGATTGCCGCGGCGGGCGGAGTGGCCGAGACGGCGCAAGTCGACCCTTCCTGGCGCTTCACGTTACCTTCATGAACCGTGTTCATGTGTGCTCCTCTCCTTCTTCACGCGCACCCGCCAGAGGCCGAGGCCGAAGATACGGGCGGGCACGCTG
>JAJNDJ010000273.1 GCA_021156345.1 Rubrobacteraceae bacterium
GTCGTTGCGGCGGCCTTTATCTGGGGAACGCTCGGGCTGTTCGCCAAGATCCTCTACGCCCAGGGTGTCTCCTTCGAGTCGCTGGTCGCGGTGCGGGCTTCTATCGGGTGGGCGGCCGTATTGCTCTTCGTCCTGGCCACCGGCGGCGCAAGGAGCCTGCGGGTTTCGGGAAGCGACCTGGTGTTCCTGGTCCCTCTGGGGCTCGTGGGGATAGGCTTCTTCTACCTGCTCTACTTCTATACGATCAGGGAGAGTACGGTTGGGACGGCGGCCATCCTGCTCTACAGCTCGCCCGCATTCGTGGTGGTGCTTGCGCGGCTGTTCCTGAAGGAGGCTATGAACGCGGCGAAGGTGCTCGCGCTCTTCCTGACCATCGGTGGGATCTTCCTGGTCGCCGGCGGCTACGACCCTGCAAACCTGGAGGTGAGCCTGAAGGTCCTGCTGGCAGGGCTACTCTCGGGCCTGACATACGGGCTGTATTCGATCTTCGGCCGTCCCGTGGCAGGCCGCCTTGGTTCTTCCATCATCCTGAGCTACGCACTCTTCTTCGGAGCGTCTCTACTGGTCGTGGCCGCGCTCCCCACGCTCCGTACGCTGGCCGGCCTCTCGGTTGGCTCCTACGCCCTGCTACTGATGCTCGCGGTGGTGCATACCACGCTCGGGTTCGCACTCTACACCTTCGGGCTCGGGCGCCTCGGGGCTGGGAGGGCGGCTATAGTGGCCACGGTCGAGCCCGTTGTGGCAGGCGCCCTCGGGGCGGCGCTGCTTGGGGAGGACCTTACTGTACCCAAAGTGGTCGGCGCAGGACTCGTGATCTCCGGCGCGGTGCTGGCCCAGGTGAGAGTTCCAAAGTAGTCGATCTTGGCCTTTCTGCGCCAAAGCGGGTACTATGTTGCCCCACGTTGAGAACTGTCGCCTGCAAGAGATCCACTTCACTCGAACCCGGAGGATAGAGGAGGAACGCCATGCCTATAGAGTTCAAGGAAGGCGGTTCGGACTACTCCCTCGGGGTCGAGGAGGAGCTCCCCATCGTAGACGCGACCACCGGTGAGCTGGTTCAGAAGATCGAGGAGATCATGAGCCGGCTGCCAGGGGAGTTGCACGAGTCCGTCTCCTACGAGCTGTTCCAGTCGGTGATGGAGATAAAGACTCCCCCCTGCGCCTCGACCTCAGAGGTCGAAAAGCACCTGCGCGAGCTACGTAGCCGGGTCGGCTCGTGGGCCGCGGCCTGCGGCGCCTCGCTCGCCTCCGCAGGAACCCATCCCTTTTCCCGCTTCAGAGACCAGAAGATCACGGACCAGGAGCGCTACAAGAACGTCCTGAGGAAGCTACGCTGGATCGCCCAGCGCGAGGTGATCTTCGGCCAGCACGTACACGTGGCCGTCCCAGGCCCGGAGGAGGCGATCATCGCCCACAATCGTCTCGCCGAGCAGACGCCGATCCTCTTGGCTCTCTCGGCCAACTCTCCTTTCTGGCAGGGATTCGACACAGGCTTCGAATCGGCAAGGGTGAAGGTCTTCGAGAGCTTCCCGCGTGCCGGCCTCCCTCCCGCCTTCCCCGACTACGAGGCATTCGAGGGTTACGTGGACCTGATGGTCGAGGCGGGCGCGATGGAGGACTACACATTCTGTTGGTGGGATGTGCGCCCGCACCCCAAGTTCGGGACGATAGAGTTGAGGGTCCTCGACTCCCAGACCAACCTGAAGGATACCCTGACCCTTACCGCCCTGACCCAGTGCCTCGTCGCCCAGGTACTGGAGGAGGTCGGCCCGCACGAACCCTACAACATGCACCTGGCGGTAGAGAACAAGTTTCGCGCCGCCAGGTACGGTATGGATGCGGCGTTCTACGACGCCCGCGACAAGATCACGGTCCCGGCCAGGGACGTCGCCCGCAACCTCGTCGAGCGGCTGAAGCCCCACGCCCAGGAGCTCGGCTGCGAGAGCGAGCTAGAAGGCGTCCTGGAGATAGTGGAAGGCGGCACGGGCAGCCAACGCCAGCGCGAGGTCTACGAAGAGAGCGGTAACTTCCTCGACGTCGTCGCCTTCCTCATAGAAGGTACCCGCCCCGCCCTCGCCGAAGAACAGAGTTAGGGTTCAGGAGGATTTGCTGATGCCTGACACCTGTAGCCTCATTTTTCGAACCCCAGGCTCCAGGCGCGGTCCAGGTCGTAATTGGAGTAAGCGCGGAAGGCGACCATGGTCTCGGTGCGGGCCACGCCCGGGACCTGGGCTATTCTCTCGGGGACGACGTCGGCGAGGCTCTCGAAGTCGGGGATACGGACCATGACGACGAGATCGTAGGGGCCTGTGACGGAGTAAGCTTCGGTGACGCCATCTATTGCGAGCATGGCCTGGGCGGCTTCCTGCACACGCTCCCGCTCCGTCCTGACGAGCACTATTGCCGTTACCATGCAGACTCCTTAAAGTTGTTGGCCGTCCTTTTCTCGTACTCGACGGGCCCGGCCTCGACGGTGACCCTGGCGGTCTCGTCGAGCTCGCCCGGTATAAAGCCGCCGACCTCGACCATCGTCACCTTCTTGGGTTCGAGGCGCGCTATGGTCTTGCTCTCGGACTGGCGCTCGGCTCTCGTGTTGAGGACGACCTCGACCTCGACTCCCGTCTCTGGCACCTCACCGTCGTTCCCGACGGCAACGGCGAAGGTCGGCTCGTCCGCCCCTGTCAGGACAACGTTCCCGTCCGGGTTCAGTGGCATCCCTGCGACCTTGACAGCCGTTAGCCGCACCCCGTGCAGGGCGTTCGGGTCGCTCCTTGCGGTGCCAGATACGGGGGCCGTGTCGAAACCGAGCGCCCCGTAATCCATAAAGGATTGTGGTTCTTCGAGGTAGGTCTGGTCGCTTGTCTGGCCCGCGGTCTCCAGGGAATGCTTGACGGCCGGAATGTAGTAGTTCGTGACGATGCTGTCGCTCGTCCTGTAGCCCTCGACGGCCGTCGCGAGCTCCCCGGCAAACCCGCTCGCATCCCCCGTAGCCGCCTGTACGAGCTTGTCTGTGGCCTGGGACCTTATGCCAAGCGCTGTGACGACGTAGTGATGGGCGTCCTCGAACTCTGGAGGTATCTCCTCCTGCCTCAAAGCCTGTAGATATTGCTGTTCCGTACGGTTGGCCGCCTGGGCGAGCGCCTCGTCGTCCAGCCTGGCAGGGTTCCCTCCGGCGTTGCCCAGGATGCGCTGGAGCTCTCCTCTGCCAGCGTTGGAGGAGTCGCTCAAGAAGCTGTCCGCGCTCGTGACGTACTTGCGGACCTGGGTCGACTGCTGGGTCGCCACGCAGCCGCGGGCGACGAAGAAGATAAACCCGAAGACCACGACCAGGAGGAGGATGGAGCCGACGAGGGTGAGCCAGGCAGGGAGCGTCCTCTGGCGGCGCTCATTCGTACCGCTGCGGGGTCTCCTGAGACGACCCGACGGTCTCTGACGGCGAGAGTCGGGAGCGGCCCTGTGAGATGTACGCCCTATACGAACCCCCAAAGCACATGTCGTGGGCGAGGGGGGACTCGAACCCCCACGGCCTCTCGGCCACTAGACCCTGAACCTAGCGCGTCTACCAATTCCGCCACTCGCCCGCAGGCCGAACTGCGGGGGATTGTACCAGCACTTCAGCACGCCGGCTTGTCAACATCCCAGCACGGCGCTTCGGGCCCGACCCCTTCCGCGTGCTGATAGCTGATAAGCTATAAAATAGCCCGAGTTAGTGACAGAGACGCGCTACATCGAAGGACAGGGACGCTACGCGCTGGCCGAGATGGTCGGGCGCGGCGGCTTCGCGACCGTGTGGCGCGCCCGTTCTCTCAAGGGCCACCTCAGGGGCAAAGACGTGGCCGTC
>JAJNDJ010000274.1 GCA_021156345.1 Rubrobacteraceae bacterium
CAGAGGGGCTCCACGACAGAGCGTGGGACGCCTCTACACTGCCACTGGTAATTTGCACCCCTGGAAGATCCCAAGCTGGACGATCCAGGCTCCACAGACGGCGTGGGACCTCACCGCAACACGCACCAGGCTCTACGGCGGTTTCGGGGCCAGGCTGAATTTCCTCGCGGCGTTCAGCCTCGACAAAGGCAACTCGGGGGCACGTATCTGGCGGCTTTCCACGAAGGGGAACGTGCAGAGCGTAGCGCTGACGCGGAACCACTCGCGGCTGTTCTTCGGCGGGCACTTCGGCATCAACGAGTACGGCCAGAGAGTTTGTAATGGCAAGCCCCTACGCGGGCTCGCCTCCGTTAACCCGGCGACCGGGAAGATCCGCTGCGACTGGCTCCCTTCCCTTGACCAAAACAGACGCCCGAGCTACGAGGGGGCGTGGGCACTGCGCACAACCCCTTCCTACCTGTGGGTCGGCGGCGGGTTCATCGGCGTCTCCGACTCTATCAATCCGCGGCCCGCCGGCAACGGAGTCACCGAGGTACCGCAGACCAGCCTGGCGCGCTTCAGGCTCTAGGCCAACGCCTTCTATTCGGGACATACTCGTCACCGGCCCCAATGCGCGAAGGAGTTCTATTCATCGCGTATTGGGACGCAGGACCTCGAGCCGCGTCCATCAGGTGTCCCTTTTGTCAAGCCGCGTGGGTCATGCGTACGCCGGGAGACCGAAAAGAGTTGGACGTAATACGTGATGGCAGAAGTGGCCCAAAGGCACAGACTCTGGACGCAGATGCTGATGGTCTTTGGCGTGATCGTCCTTCTAGCGGGGGTGGCCTTGGGCCTGCCACGCTCCTTCAAGCCGGAGGTCAGGTGCACACAGGGTCCCACCGCCGCGAAAGCGCAGAGCAAGCTGTGGTTCAACGACGGCGTTTGGTGGGGGATACTGTTCGACGCTTTCTCTGAGGAGTATCACATCTACCGCTACGATCTGGCGAAGAATACCTGGAAAGACACCGGCGTACTCGTCGACGAGCGCAACACCTCCAGAGCCGACGCCCTATGGGAGGACGGCCACCTCTACGTGGTCAGCGCCGGGACGGAGGCCAGCTTGGATAAGGACAGCGCCCGCTTTTTGCGCTACAGTTACGATCCTTTGACTGCTCGCTACTCGCTCGACAAAGGTTTTCCGGTAACCATAACCGAGGGCGGTATGGAGGCCATCACGGTAGCCAAGGACACCACCGGCAAGCTCTGACGACTCGAACTGGGTGAAGCCGTTCGTCCTGCCGCTACGGGGCACGACCGTTAGCTCCGACGACATCTCGGGGATCGTTGCCTTCGGCTCCAAGATCGGCCTTATGTGGGGCAACCAGTACGATGAGTCAGGCAAGTCCGGCTATTATTTCGCCATACACGACGATGGAGAGCCCGACGACACGTGGCGGCAGGACAACCCGGTTATGGGAGCGGGTATGGCCAACGACCACATCAACCTCAAGGCCGACTCAGAGGGGCGGGTCTTCGCCACTCTAAAGACGCGGCGCGATCGCATAGACCGGGATCTCGACGCACCTTACAGTATGCTGTGGGTGCGTGACCAGGACGGGAGTTGGACCAGCCATGTCTTTGGCACGGTGGGAGACTCCCACACGCGCTCGCTCGCACTCATAGACGAAGAGCAGCGCCTGCTCTACATGTTCGCCTCCTCCCCCAGCTGCAGTGGTGGCAAGGTCTACTACAAGCGCACGGACCTGGACGACATCTCTTTCGAGGAAGGCCGCGGGACCCTGTTCATGCAAGGCCCTGAAGGGGTGAACGTGGGCGACGCTACCTCCACGAAGCAGAACCTCGACGAGGTGGCAGGGCTTCTGGTGGTGGCATCGGACAAGAACCGTGGCTACTACTACAACCTGATCGACCTCCGCGACCAGGAGAAGCTGTTCCCGCACGGAGCTCGCATAAGAACCGACACTCCGCCCTCCGGAACGCCGGAGCCTCGGCGGTAGAGGTGATGCCGCTGTCTCAGATACTCCTGGCACTCTTTTCACTGCCCAGCCCGCCCTCACCAATCATCTTCGAGGTTGGACCCATCGCCCTGAGCTACCATGGCCTCCTTATCGCGCTTGGCATAGCCGTGGGTACCTGGCTCACGGGACGAGAGCTCGCGCGCAGAGGCTACGACGGCGTCCTGGCGTTAGGCGCGCTCTTCTTCGTGGTCCCCCTTGGCGTCCTCGGAGGGCGCCTCTACCACGTGGCAACCGAGTACCATCGATATACTCGCAACCCCTTCCCCAAGGTCCTGGAGACCTATGACGGGGGCCTCGGGATCTACGGCGCGGTTGCGGGCGGCTTCCTAGGCTTGCTCCTCTTCAGCTGGTACCGTGGCATAAACGCGCTCACCTTCGCCGACGCGGCCGCTCCTGGTCTCGCCCTGGGACAGGCCATAGGCCGGTGGGGCAACTACTTCAATCAGGAGCTCTTCGGGCAACCCTCGGATCTGCCGTGGGCCATACGCATAGCGCCCCTGCGCCGTCCTACAGAGTACGCTGATGCCACCTCCTTTCACCCCACCTTCCTCTACGAGGCACTATGGGACGTGCTTGTGTGCCTGGTCCTGCTCTGGGTGGCCCGCCGCTTCTCGGAGCGACTGAAAGCCGGCGACGTCTTCATACTGTATGTGAGCCTTTACTCCGTCGGACGTTTCCTCGTAGAGACCCTCCGCGTGGACCCGGCGTTTATGATCGGAGACTCCGTCCGCGGCAACCTCTTGGTAAGCGGCGCCCTCACCCTCGGCTTCGCCCTGCTCCTGCTCGTGCGACACTCTCGCTCGTCCCAAGGCACCAAGGGCCGCCGCTAGCAGTTCATCCGTGGTTATGTGCCATCCTCAGGGGAGATCGATCAACCCCAATTCCAAGCCCTGTACTACGGCCCGGGTCCGGTCGGAGACCCCCAGCTTCGAGATGATGTGCTCGACGTGGTTCTTGGCCGTACCCAGGCTAATTACGAGGTCCCCAGCGATCTGACGGTTGGTGCGTCCCAGCTTCATTAGCCCCAGGACCTCCAGCTCACGCGGGGTCAGGGGCTCCACCGCGTAAGGGGCGGCATGAGGACTGCCCGTTCCTCTGCGCACCTCCCCCTCGCTGGCCAACCGGCGCAGAAGCCGGGCGGCCAACTCCGGGTCCAGCGGGGACTCCCCGTTGCGCACCCTCCGCACGGCCTCGATGATCTCCTCGTTAGGCGCGTCCTTGAGTACGTAGCCGGCCGCCCCCGCCTTGAGCGCTCCGAGCAGGTAGTCGGGGTTCTCGTGCATGGTCAGCATCATGATGCTGGTCTTTGGCATCTCTTGCTTGATCTTCCTTGTGGCTTCGAGCCCATCCATGACAGGCATCCGCACGTCCATGAGGATCAGATCCGGCCTGCAACGCGAGCACAGCAAGAGCGCTTGCCGCCCGTTGGCCGCCTCGCCAACGATCTCGATGTCGGGCTCGTCGGAGAGCATGTTTTGGAGACTCTCCCTGG
>JAJNDJ010000275.1 GCA_021156345.1 Rubrobacteraceae bacterium
TTCGTCGTCGCAATATTGATAGGTTGGCCCCTCCCCGCTGAGGCTGGTGTTAGCGCCCCCGCCCCACAGTGGGAGGAACCGCTCGCTCGGGAGATTATCTTCCAACCCCGCAAAGAAGGTATAGAGGTTGTCTACGCGCCCGTCCGGGAAGACGAACAGGCCAATGGTCTCAGCAGATAGGTGGGGCAACAAGTCCTTGGCTACCTGCTTCCCGACGGCCCGCGGGTCGGCCCTAAGTCCCGTCACTAATCCGTTGCGCCATCGCAACTGCTCCGAAGAGATCGCCGTAACCACCACAGAGAAGTTGGATTCATCTGCGTCGTCTCCATTTATCGTGCCCTCCGCCGAACAGCCAGAGAGGGGTGCCTCTCCGGTAGTCTCGCGGACCGCACGCACCAAGGAGTGCTGGTCGTATCCGATAGAGCCGAACACGAAAACGAAGTCCGGTTTGCTGACCCCTGCCTTCTTGAGTGCCTGCTCGGCGGCCTCACGACCTGCTACGTCCGACTCCGGCTTTGGTAGCCATGGACGTACCTCCTCCTGCTTATCAGGAATATCCTAGCTTAGGAAGGGTTGCGCAGCATCTCGCAGTCGCCCTATCCGCCCCCCATCATAGGGCAGATTGGCAGTCGTCTGGCTAACTTGATTTGGAGCCGTATATGAAGGCATAATCGCAGCGAGGCATGTGCCTGTGGCGTGCATACGGGTCAACGTCATCACAATCCGCTGTAGTCCACATATCCCACTCCTACAAACCACCGCTTGAAGTCCTCTTTACACAAACTATTGCCGTGGCGCTTGGCGCGGTCGGGGAGGGCACGGTAGACGTCCCAGCGAGACCGCAGGGGCATCGTTTAGCTAGAGTTTGGCTGGGTGTGCTACGCACCAATTCAGAATTGCATCGCGATAGGGCTGCGGCTGCTCCAGCGCAGGCATGTGACCGCACTCGAGGAGGATTAGCAATTCGGCGTCTGCCACCCGGGGTGCAATCTGGTTTGACTGCGCTGGACCGCCGATCAAGTCGAGCGCACCGCAGACGACCAATGTCGGGCACTGAATCCGACCGAGTAGCGGTCGCAGGTCGCCCCGCTGGTAGAGTCCACTCTCCCACACCTTGACCGCACGCAAATCCACTTCGAGCATCGCTCGGGCTTCGTCTATGGCCTTGCGCACATCAGGACGGTCGGGATAGGCGGCGTACAATGGCCAGACCGTGGCGAGCATGTCCCTAACCTCCCCAGGGTCGGTTGCGGCAAGCGCACGCGTTGTCCAATCATCCCAGACCTCGCGAGCTCCTGGATACCATTCTGCATGTGCATGTCTTGCTAACGCAGCCTCCATCTCTGCAGCGGCATCCCCACCTTCTTCTTCGTCGAGTTCCTCCCCCACCGCAAAGGCGCTAACGACGATACAGCGGGTAGTGACGTCCGGAAATAGGGCAGCGTACGTGAGCGCCACCGATCCGCCAAATGACACGCCATGCACGCTAACCGGGCCGAGATTCAGAGCTCTACGCACCTCCTCGTAGAAGCGTGCGTGTCCTACAGGATCGTAGGCGGTTTCGTCCTGCGGCGATGTTGAGCTGCCTGAGCCGTGAGGGTCTATGAGGTAGCAGGTGAAGCGCTCGGCGAAGAGTCGGGCGTCCGGGCGCATAAGTTTTGCCGACAGTCCAGGTCCGCCGACGAAGGTGAGCAGCGGCTCTCCGCCACGGCCGATAACCTCGTAGGTCGCGATCCGCCCGTCGGGAAGTGTAACTTCCACGCGTTTCTTCAGTGCTTCCCAGGAATCTTGGCCGCCATCAGCCCAGAACGTAACTTTTTCACCAACACCGCCGTTTTCCTTTCCCTCGGAGACAACTGCCCAGTATGGTAACAAGTGCGGTGTACTATGCGCATCCCCGCCTAAACATGTTCCTAGCACCCCGTTAACGACCTTCGGAGAACTCATCTTCCACGCACGGTGAAAACAAGGATGAGTTGCGGGAGTGCCTCACCTCAGTGAAGAGCACACAACTACGCAGCTTAAACAAGAGAGAGCCCGGAGAAGAATGCATTTAGCTCCAGGCTCTCTCTTCCGTTTCTATCTATCGCTGCGGCGGCACTCCTCCCGATCAGCCCAAGAGGAGGAGCCTCTACTTACTGGTCTCCCAGGAAGGCGAGTAGTCTTCCGTACCGTTGTCTGTGACGTTGAACTTACCCCCTCCGCCGGGTTTGATCGTGTAGATCTCGGAGTCGGGTCCGTCGTAGCCTGAATAGGCTATCTTGCCGGGTTTGCGCAGCAACGCGACGGGCAGGGACTCCGAGGCCAGTCCCCGCCCGTCGTTTAAGGCTATGGTCCTGCCGCTCGGCTTACTACTCGGCAGCTTCCAACAACGCGAGGAGTGGTGTCGCATGTGCCTTACTCCTCCCTGCCTGGTAGCCGTTCTAGACGTCCTCCTTAACGACGAAGCCCTTGCCCTCCACGACTTTCAAGGTCGGATCCTCGCCGTTGCACGACGGCTCGCTCTGCGAGAAGTTGGCCTTGTCGTTGGTGGCATTGTCCAGAACGCCTATGCGCACGTACTGGCCTTCCACGAAGGTGCCGTTCTCGGTCCTCGGCCCGCCCGCCGACCCGATCCGACCGACCAGCCGAGCCTCGTTGCCGGTAACGGCCATGCAACGGATGGTCCCACGGACCTCGGTGTTGTCACGCGCAACGTCCGGATCGCCGGGATACGTTATGGAGAAAATACCCTGCGCGTCCCAACTGCAGGAGCCTCCGCCAAGCGCGGGTCTACTCATCACACTCTTCGCCGGTTCGTGACATGCTATCCGGTACTACGAATGGGAGCCC
>JAJNDJ010000276.1 GCA_021156345.1 Rubrobacteraceae bacterium
GATGTAAAGCTCGTGCTGGCAGGAAAAGATGTGCCGGCAGCCGACTATGCCCTGGAGATACTGGGGAAAGCCAAGGGCGAGTACGGGGCTGACTTCGAGAAGGATGTCCTCTCCAACGTGGTTTCGAGGGAGGCAGACGTTCGGGCATCCGTCAACCGAGTGGTCGTAGGGGACGCCGACGCCACCTTCGGCTACGCCAGCGACTACACTCCGGACATAAGGGACAGGGTAGAGATCGTACGGATCCCGCCCGATTTGAACATCGTCGCTACCTACCCGATCGCCGCCCTCCAGGATGCAAGAAGCCCCGAGCTCGCGAAGAAGTGGATCGAACTGGTGACGAGCGAGGAGGGCCAGCGCGTGCTCCAGAAGTGGAACTTCGAGCCGGCGGCGTGAAGGGACGCAACAAAGCCGGTTCCTCTACTAGACTTGCCCGCGGGAGCGACACGCTCGCTTCCGGCCTCGCCGTGGCCTCCCTCGCGCTGCTCGCCGGCTTCGTAAGCTTGCCCCTGCTCAGCCTCGGGATCTGGACAGTAGACAAAGGAGCCTGGCGGGCGATGGCCTCTCCTGTGGCGGTGGACGCCCTGCTTCTGAGCGTCAGGACCACGGCGATCACGATGGCGATTCTGCTCCTGATAGGGACGCCCGCGGCCTACGTGTTGGCGCGCGCGGACTTCAGGGGGAGTCGTGTGATCAACACCCTGATAGACATCCCTGTGGTGCTGCCGCCGAGCGCGGCAGGCATAGCGTTGTTACTGGCATTCGGGAGGCTCGGCCTCGTGGGACAGTACTTGAACGTCTTCGGGATCACCCTGAGCTTCACGACCGCGGCCGTGGTGATAGCCGAGGTCTTCGTGGCAGCCCCTTTCTACGTCAGGCAGGCCGCCACGGGTTTCGGCGCGGTAGACCGGACGGTAGAGGAGGCTGCCATGGTCGATGGGGCCGGCCACTGGAGGAGATTCTTCAGGGTTACAGTACCCCTAGCCTTACCCGCGCTCGTCGCGGGGGCGCTCACGGCCTGGGCTCGGGCGCTCGGAGAGTTCGGTGCGACGATCATCTTCGCCGGGAGCTTCAGGGGCGTTACCCAGACCATCCCACTGGCCATCTTTGCCGAGTTTCAGAGAGACCTAGACGCCGCCGTGGCGCTCTCCGTGCTCGTCCTAGGCTTCGCTTTCGCCGTGATCCTGGCCGTCAGGTACCTGACCGCGGGATCTATCAGAGATCGAGCATAAGACCCAGCCTATCTGTGCCGTTGGTCAGGCTACATCTCCGCCTTCGGTCAGGATCATGACGTCCGTGGCCTTGACAAGGGCGGTAGCCTGCTTGCCCGGTTCGAGGCCGAGCTCGTCGGCGCTCTCGCGGGTGATGAGGGCCACCATGTGATTGTCCCCGACCTGGAGGGTTACTTTGGCCGCCGCCTCTCCTCTTACCACCTCGGTGATGGTGCCTGGCAGTCGGTTACGGGTGCTCAGTTGCATCTCGCTCTCCTCTCTCGATAGCCAGCAGTCCAAGTTGTAGCGCAAGCGCTACCCTGTCGTCCCTCAAGTCTAAACCGGTCAGCTTCTGTATGCGCTCCAGGCGGTACAGCATGCTGTTGCGGTGCAAGAACAGCCGGTCTGCGGCCTCACTCGCGTTGCCGCCGGTCGCGAAGTACACCCTAAGAGTCAGCACCAGGTCGCTCCGGCGCGTCCTGTCGTGCTCTCGTAGGGGTTCTATCAGCGCCCGAAAGGGCTCCAGCGCAGTGCCCTCAGCGAGCTCCCGCAGGAGCGGCCCTATATCCATTCCCACCTCTCCAGTTAGTGCGAAGGTGCGGTGGACGAATCTAACAGATCCCTCTCCCGCGTGCTAAAAAGGGCGCATGGACGCTCCCCGCTCTGACATGTTCCGCAAGTTGCTCCAGAGGGACCCGACAAACCCCATGGTCCTCTACTCGCTCGGCAACGAGCTCTTCAAAGAGGGACGCTACGGGGAGGCCCGAGATCTCCTCCAGCGCGCGGTCGCGAACAAGCCGGATTACCTCCAGACAGTAAAGGAGATAGACGTCTTCTTGCGCCGCTTGCAGAAGCGCGCGGTGGATGAGGGATAGCCCTCGACTCTGCTAACATCCCTGGCGTGTCGGAAGCCACAGTAGGCATCTTCGTGGACTACGAGAGTCCACTCGCCAGTAGGGTGGCCGGCGACGTCTGGTCAGGGCTCTCCAGGGCCGCGCTGGAAGCAGGGTTCACGAAGACTACGGCGCACTGGGAGAATCTCAGGGAGGCCCGGATTCCCACGGAAGGTCTTCCCGTGCATGTCTTCGCCATCGGACAGGACCGCCCAGACGCCATCGACGCCGTCGGCGCGGTCGGCGACCCTGGCGCGCCGCACCTCTACGGTGTGATCGTCGCGGTTCCTAGCAAACCGAGCCCCCTGGCTGGGTCTCTCCTCTATCAGGGCGTCGAGCGCCTGACAGGGACCGGCGTGAAGGCCGGTATGGTCGAACCCGCTCTCCTGCACGCCGTCCCTGCGGAGTGCGAGCGCTACGCCCGCCGGCTCCTCGAACGGCTCGGGAGCCCGTAGGGACCACTTGGCCTCCCAGCTCCTGAGCGCCCTCCTGGTAACCGGGGCCTTCGCCGCCATCGCCTACGCGCTCGGGATGATTAGCCGCAGCGGCGCTCTGGGCGGACTTCTGGTCGGGACCACGATCTACGCCTCCCTTGGACCACGCGGCTTCGCGGTCCTCGCCCTGTTCGTGATCGGAGGCTCCCTCCTGACCCGGCTCGGCTACGCTAGCAAAGCGCGCACCGGAACCGCCCAGGAACACGGCGGACGCCGCAGCGCCCGCAACGCCCTGGCCAACTGCGCCGTCGCCACCTTCTGCGCCATCCTCGCCGCAACAGGGTCGGAGCCCTTTGCAGCCGCCTTCGTCGCCTCCCTCGGCGCCGCCTTCGCAGACACGGCAGAGTCGGAGATAGGCCAGCTCTTCAGCCGCAGGCCACGCCTTATCACAACCCTCCAAAAAGTCCCGCCAGGCACCGACGGGGCCATCTCACTGCCAGGAACCCTCGCAGGCGCAGTAGCAGCCGGTCTTACGGCCGTACTAGGGCTCACCCTCGCAATGCTAGAGTCACCAGGATTCGCCTTCCTCATAGCGATAGCGGCCTTCCTGGGAACGATTGCGGATAGCCTGATCGGAGCCCTCTCACCCCGCGCTACTAACGAGCTTACAAACGTACTCTGCACCCTCGTTGCCGCCCTGCTCGCCCTCATCCTCACCTGAAACTCTACCCGTCCCTGAGAACCACTCTTGACAAACCTCCCGAGTCCATTCATGATAAACGGTACTGTTTAGTTTACTAAAATAGGAGGTAAGGTGGTTTCGACATCTGAGGAGCTTGATCCCAGGGCCAGGGCGAAGCGGGACCAGATCTTGGCTGGCGCGCGGAGGGTGTTTCTGCGCGACGGCTTTGCCGCCTCCAGCACTGATGCCATTGCGGCGGAGGCGAAGGTCTCCAAGAGGACCCTCTACGTATATTACCCGAGCAAGGAGGAGCTCTTCGTGGACGTACTGCGGAAGCTTACCATCGAGAACCCCCAGACGCGGGCACTGGAGTCCATGGAGGGGATGTCACCGGAGAACCGGGAAGAGCTACGCCGGGATCTGCTTGAGCTGGCGCAAAAGATTGTCACGACCATGATGCAGCCGGACTATCTCGCGCTGTTCAGGACGACCATCGCGGACGTCCACAGGTTTCCGCAGTTGGCCGGACTCTTCCGCGCCACTGTACCCGAGCGAGCCATGAGCAGCTTCGCCGTCTTCATAGAGCGGACCAGGGAACGAGGCGTGATCAGGGAAGACGTGAATGGAGAGGCGGCAGCGCGAATGTTCGTTGGCCCGTTGCTCACATACGCGGTCCTCGATGGCCTCTTCGTAGTCGGCGGACCGCCGCGAAAGCCCGCGTCGGGGCGCATCGAAGAGATTGTGGATATGTACGTAGAGGCAATCAGTCCTTGAGGGTGAGAAAGGAGACGGAGATGACGCACGAAGTCCGGCATGCCACATGCTGTGTGATCGGCTGCGGCCCGGCCGGGGCGATGCTCGGGCTCATGCTGGCCCGCGAGGGGGTCGACGTACTGGTGCTCGAGAAGCACGGGGACTTCCTGCGGGACTTCCGCGGGGACACACTCCACCCCTCGACCATGGAGATAATGGACGAGCTCGGTCTGGCGGAGCCTTCATGCCTCAGTGGGATTTCCTGGATTACGTGACGGGGGAAGCGAAGCGCTACCCGAACTTCCGCCTGGAGATGAACGCCGAGGCGAAAGACTTGATCCTGGAAGACGGGATCGTACGCGGCGTGCGCTACGAGACA
>JAJNDJ010000018.1 GCA_021156345.1 Rubrobacteraceae bacterium
GGCCGGGCCTGCCCAACTGCGGCGTACAGGAGCTCGCGTCCAGTCCGAGGATGGGGTGCCGGTCAACCGCTGCCGCAGCCGCTCCGAAGAGGTCACTCTTTACCTGCTCGGGCTCATCAGTAACCCGGCTCTTGACCCAGACCTGATCGATTGTCTCACCCCAGCGGGTAAAGATGCTGACACTGTAGCCAGACGAGATGATCTCGTCGAAATGCTCGAAGAGAGCCTCCCAGCTTAGGCCTTCGAAGACTCGCTGGCGCACCTCGTAGGCTGGCTCCACCTCCAACGTGATCCGGGTGAGCGCACCCAGCGCGCCAAGCCCGACCACGAGGCCGTCGAAATCGGGTTCGTCTCGCCCGAGCCGTGCGTCGCCGTCGCCACGGCGCCTGCGATAGAGATGTGGGGAAGCGAAGCGAGGTTGTGCAATGCTACACCTTCGGCGTTCAACTTGTGTACCAGCTCGCCGTACTTCAGGGCCGCGTTGAAGGAGACCGTATCTGCTGCATGGTCGACGACTACGTCCATGGGCATAGCCTCAAGCGATATGAGCTCCGAAGAGTCGGCGATGTCGTTGAACGAGTGTCGGGAGCCCAAGACCCGCACACGGGGTGCGTTTGCGATAATCTCTTGCACCTGCTCGATCGTCGATGGCCGGTGCAGCTTCTGCGCCCCGTAGGTGTAATTGCCAGCCCAGTTCCTTCCTGGAGAACGATCTTGGATCATCGCCTTGCTCTTCCTCCTGCCCTCGGAGTCACAGTCTGTTCGCCGATAAGAAGCCAGCTATGGATACCACTCATGAGGATTTCACGCCCCACTCCCTTACGCTAACCAAAGGGTTGGTACCTATGGCCCGGCTCCTCGGATGCCACATATTCGACGTGCACTACTGCATGCTCCCAGAGCAAGAGGGCATTGCCATCGGGGTCGCGGAACATCGCTTGCGTCCCCCTGGGCGTCTCCGTAGGCGGTAACTCGAAGTCGATGCCCTTGGCAACAAGCTCTTCGTGGATCGCTCGGATGTCATCGGTGGCCACGACGATGATCCGTACATGCTGGGGAGCATGCAGGCGGACCAGGTCACCAGCATTAGCGAGGTCGCGGAGTTCTCGGGGGCCACTTCGGACCAACGCATGCCCTTTCTCCACGTATTGTCCACCAGCAGTTCGAAGCCCAGGGTGTCCACGTAGAAATCCTTGGCAGCGAGCCACGCTGGGTCAGTGGTTACCTCCAAGCATGGAGGCCCTACCTATCACGTACAACATTCTCACAGACAGCTCCTCGGCCCCATGGAACATATGTACTGAGGGCGCCTCATACGGGCAGACTAGGCGGCGGCTGTTATCTGGAGGTCCTCAAAGCATAGTCAGAATCTAGTATTTGTGGCCCGCATCAGGACAAGGTTAGCTTGTGCCAGGCAAGTTCGAGGCAGAGATGGCATTCTGGTGCGGATCCAGTGAAGTGGGCGCTGTCCTTCGGCTACCCGGGCGGCGAGCAGCCGATATCCACACCCTCCTCACACTCTGCCATGACCTATCCCGGCGTCGCGGGCGCGAATGACGGCCTGCGCCCTGTCGGCAACCTGTAGCTTGACCAGGATGTTAGAGACGTGGTTTCTAACCGTCTTCAGGCTCACGAACAATTGCCGGGCTATCTCCTGGTTGCTCTTGCCCTGCGCAACCAGGGAGAGGATCTCCTCTTCACGTTCGGTGAGCTCCGGGAAGGCGCGTTGAGGTGCGGCTGAGCGGGGGACGGAAAAGTAGCCTATGATGCGCTCGGCCACTCCAGGTCCGAAGACGGCTTCTCCGCTCGTCACCGCTCGGATCGCGTACACTACGCCCTCGCCGCCAGAGTCCTTTAATAGGTAGCCTTTGGCCCCGGCACGCATCGCGGCGAAAACCGAATCGTCGTCTTCGAACATGGTGAGCATCAACACGCCGACACGCGGGTTCGCACGCAAGATCTCGCGGGTGGCCTCTATACCGTTCAGGCCTGGCATCTTTATGTCCATTAGGACAACGTGGGGCTTGAGCTCGTGAGCCAGCTCCACCGCCTCCTCGCCACTCGCGGCCTCTCCTACGACCGCGACGTCGGCCACCCGGTCCAGACGGCCGCGCATGCCCTCTCGAAAGAGCGGGTGGTCATCGGCTATCAGTACGCGAATGGTATCGTTCATGCTCATTCACTCCTCTCTACGGGGATCGTCTGCGCGGTCTGGAAAGGTAGAACCGCCCTAAGCAAGGTGCCGCCCCCTGCCAAGGGCTTTACGACGCACCGGCCTCCTAGCTCCTCTGTCCTTTCGCGCATCGAGATCATGCCGACTCCGGCCCTATCGTCTTCCCGAATACCCCTCCCATCGTCCTCTACCTCCACGATCAGGGCTCCTGCCTCCTCGTCCAGCCTTATGCGAACTGAACAGTGGCTCGCTCTGGCGTGGCGCACTACATTGGCCAAGGCTTCCTGGACTATCCTATAGCATGCTACTTCCACCGCCGCGGGCAAGTGCGACAACTCCCCGGTGTTTTCCACCGAAACGTGCAGACCCGCCGGACCGTACTGGATGGCTGCTTCCCTCAGGGCCCCCATGAGACCAAGCTCGTCGAGGGCAGGCGGCCTCAGGGCGTGTACCGAGTGTCTAACGTCTGAGACGATCTCCCTGGCGCGCTTGGAGAGCTTGGCAATCAGGGCTGAGGCTTCAGGATGGTCCGAGACGAGATCGCTCGCAGTCTCGAGTTCGAGCATGAGAGCGGCCAACTGGGGACCCACTCCATCGTGCAGGTCCCGTCTCAGGCGCCGCCGCTCCTCCTCTCGGGCGCTGACAAGGCTCTCCCTCGACCTCTGCAACTCCGTGTTTGCCTGCTCAAGCTCTAGGTTGGCTTTCTTGAGGTCCGCGCTTGCGCGGAAGGCTTGCGTACGGCTGCGCGCGAGGATCCAGGTGATGCCGAAGAGCAAGAAACTCACGCTGACACCGCTCAGGAGCACGAAGGCCGGGAGGTTGCTCTTTGCTCCTCTCTCGAATGCTGGCAGCGTGGCGAAGTACAGGGCCCACTCGCGTGTCCCGGATCGTGTATCGGCTATTTTTATTCGTCTCAGCTTGGCGAAGAGAGTCGCATCCCCCTTCTCCCCGGCATTCCTCACGCCATTGTTGTCGTAGAGCAGCGAGCTCGATGCCGCGTCCTCGCCGTCGTATACCTCGAAGTCTATGGCGGGGTGGAAGGTTCTACCGAAGGTGTGGGCAAAGAGTTCATCCGCCTTGAAGGTACCGACGACGAACCCTCTGAGGGTGCGCCTCCGTTCCGTAACGGTGCCCCTTGGCTGGCCCTCCTGGTAAACGGGCAGATACACCACAAAGCCTTTTTTCAGAATCAAATCCGCCTCAGAGTCAGGGGGAGCATTGGTCAACACGTAGTCCATCCTCGTGGCCTGCGGCTCGCCGGTGTCTCGCGCCCGGTCCATGACGGACCGGTGGGCGGGATCCGAGTACGCGTCGTAGTTGATCATCTTCCGGTTGGCCTCAAAAGAGGGCCCCACGAACTTCAATGGGAAGTAAGCCGAGTGTTCGCCGTTCGGTTCTGGCCACAGATCTCGTACACCCTCTTCCCGTGCCTCTCGGGAGTAAGCCTCTCTCTCCCTAGGTCTGACATACCTCGCAAAGCTCAACGACTGTAGTCCCTCGAGATTTTGGGAACTGCGAAGTCGGCTCCCCGGTTCTATGCTCCTGACGTAACCGTCCCACTCGTCGCGCTCGACCGAACCGCTCACGCGCAACAACCCCCGGGCGCCGAACATCGCGGCGAGGTTCGCGTTCACACGACGGTAGATGGCTGCCCTCGTTGCCTGGGTGGTCTCGTCGAACCGGGTGCGTGCTTCTGCCTCGACGTTCTGGCGAACGTAGTAGAAGGCCAAGATGGTGAGGAAGAGTGCTATCAATAGTACCCCGTACGCCGCTGCTCCGCGGTGCAGGTGGCGCCCGAGACGAGCAAACCCCGACCGCAGCGCCTTCCACCCAGCGTTCAACCTACTCATACCAGTCACCACCTGAGACGCCCGTACGGCGAGCAGCCAGCGCTAACGCACTGCGTTGGATGGCCACGCTTTCCTACTCTCGCCGGGGCTCGTCGCCTGGGGCTGTGATCTCTCAGATGGATCGCCTTTCTGTTCAGGCCTTTCTCAAGCTGGAATGATGGCACCGGACGCGGCCTGGTGCATCTGAAGCGGCCGAGAATTAGCCTGTCCGGCAACCAGCAGTGACCCCTCCAGACTTCGTGGTCCTTCCCGTGCCTCTGTTCGCTAGACGTCTTGTTGTTCCTCTCGAAGACCGTATCGAGTGCGGTCTCTGCCGCAAGCCTAGACGGGAAAGCGTCCCACCGTCATGGGCACAGGTCCCGAGTTGGACGGGATTATCTTCCCGAGCAGCTCGGGATAGATGCCTGAAAGAGGTTCGCTACTCAAATGTCCCGTCCCAGGTGCGATCCGGCCGCAGACCCGAGAGGGAACAGGTCCCGCCGTCACCGGCACGATGCCCCGGTTGGAGGGAACCATCTTCCCGAGCAGTTCGTGACGGGTGCTCATGACGACGGGACAACCCCAACTCTAGCCTTGACTTCGTAATCGAAGCACGCTCTGGCGGAGGATCTCTTTCCCGCCGGAGCAGCGAAGGAAAGGAGAGGCCATGAACAAACCGACCTCCGTCCTCGGGCAAGCCCGACGGCGAATTGGCCCTGCAGGAAAGAGGGGTGGAATGGTGACCATAACGAGACGTTGCGTGTGCGCGTTGGCCCTCGTTCTACTATTCGTCGCCGCTGGAGCCGGCAGTATGCCGAACAGTGTAACCAGAGCACAGGAATCGCTCCCTCTGGATCCTATCCTCCTCGATTTCGGACATATGGTCCGAACCATGGGTAATCCCGCCGAGGCGGACACACTGGCGGATGCCGACCAAGAGCCTAAAGACGAGTGCGGCTGTTACAAGGGCACGCTTTCGACAAGAGTACGTCACAAAACACATTGACGGCATCGCTTACACGCCTACGCACGGCGAGCTATCAGCCTGTCAGCTCTTTGTCTGCTGAAAGTTGAGGGCCGACAGGCTGGCTAGCTGCTCTTGTCCGATTGGGACAACCCTCGTTCGACCACCCAGGCGGAGAGCCGGGAGCGGGAGTTCAGGCCGAGCCTCTTGAGGATCTTGGTAATGTGGGTGGCGACCGTGTGCTCGGAGATAGAGAGTTCCGAGGCGATCTGGCGGTTGGTGAGTCCACGGGAAACCTGTACCGCTACCTCCTCCTCACGCGGGGTAAGGGCGGTAGTGTTCTGGCCCGAGCGGTGGGTGGTCGGTGGAGGCAAGAGAGGTTCCCCTATGTCGAGCGAGTACTCGATAGCCCGCTCGGGCGTCATGGCTCGACCCTCCACCAAGGTCGTTCGCCATGTGATCTCACCCAGGCTGGAACGCGCGGTGGCTAGATAAGGATCCAGTACCATGCGATCTTCGGGCCGCAAGGGCACCCCGCTCTCTTTACGCAGCGCCTCGGCCGCCCCCCACAGCCGCGCCGCTCTTTTCGCGCTGCCCCGCGCCCCGGCTGCGCTTGCCATTATCCCCAGGCAGTCGGCGATGTGCTGCGTGTCCTGGGCTTTCTGGAGCAGTTTCAAGCTCTCTTCGCCCAGCGCTTGAACCCGTCCATGATCGCCCTGGGTCAACGCCGCAAGGGCCGAATTCATGAGGCTTATGGCAATATTGGAGCTGTCACCGATCGCTCGAAACAACGCCAAGCTCTCATCGAGCAACGCCGTCGCCTGTCCGGGGTCGCCATGTGCCAACATCGTAATCCCCAGGTTACCCAGGGAGACAGCGGTCCTCCGTACGTTTCCGGTCCCCCGGCTCAACGCCAAGGCTTCGCTGAAGAACGAGTTCGACTGCTCCTGTTCTCCTTTGGCCGATGCCAATACGCCCAGGCCATCGAGTACCCCGATAAGGTCTTCTCTACTTCCCAACTCTCGGTGCAACGTCAAGCTTTCTTCCAGCAGCGAGGTCGCCTGCTTGTAGTCCCCCCGATCCAGCGCCAAGGACCCCAAGTCGCCGAGTGCGTTCGCAACCCCCGATTTGTCACCGGACCTTCGGTACAACTCCAGACTCTCTTCGTATGCTGTGCGCGCTCGCCCGTAATCGCCTTGCGGCTCCGCTATCCATCCCAACCCGTCAAGCGCCCTGGCGCGCACGGTCGCTGGTGCCACGCCGCTCCTTGCAACAGCCTCCAGGTACGTTCTCCCCTCGCTCAAATAACCCCGCGTGTACCAGAAAAGGCTCAGGGCGCCCGCGATTCGAGGTCCCAGATCGATACCCCGTTCGAGCGACCACGAGAGCGCTGCCCTGAGGTTGTCGTGTTCGGTCTGCAAACGATCCAGCCACTCCACCTGCCGCGGCCCCTTGAGCTCCGGCTGGGCCTCTTCGGCCAAGGCGAGAAAGAACTCGGCGTGCCGACGCCAGACCGCCTCACCTTCCCCGCTACTGCTTAACTTCTCCCACGCGTATTGCCTAACGGGCTCGAGCAGCCTGAAGCGTGCCCCCCTTTCCCAACTCTCTTCAACCACCACAAGCGACTTACCCACCAGCATAGAAAGCAATTCCAGGATATCCTCTTCATCGATGCTTCCCCCCGCCCCGACGCTCTCTGCCGCTTCCGGGGTGAAGCCGCCGGCGAACGCGGAGAGACGCCGGAACAAGACTTGCTCGGTCCCCCCAAGCAACTCGTAGCTCCAGTCCAGCGTCGCCCTCAGGGTACGGTGGCGGTGGTCTGCGGTCCGCTCGCCGCCCGCAAGCAGTTTTGGGGATTGTCCAAGTCTGCCGGCGATCTGCTCAGCCGAGAGCAGCCCGACCCTAGCCGCCGCGAGCTCTATGGCCAGCGGTATGCCTTCCAGTCTGGCGCATATCTGGGCCACCGCCCGAGCGTTCTCGGGCGTAAGTTCGAAGTCCGGGTGCCTCATCGAGACACGATCGGCGAACAGCCGCGCTGCCTCGTAGCCCTCGAGCTCCTCCACCGTAGGGGTCTTCTGGGCGCCGGGCACCGAGAGGGAAGGCACGAGCCAGATCGACTCGCCTGTCACGCCCAGGTGCTCCCTGCTGGTGGCAAGGACCCGCATCCGCGGACAAGAGTCGAGGAGAGACCTCGTTAGGCGCGCTACAGCGTCGATGAGTTGCTCGCAGTTGTCCAGGAGAAGCAGCATCTCTTTGCCGCCCAAGGCATCGAGGAGGCTCTCTAGGAGGAGAAGGCCTGGGCGCTCTCGCACCCCCAAAGTCCCGGCTACCTCCTGGGCGACCAGATCCGGCTCGGAGAGTGGCGCAAGCTCGATCAGCCACACCCCATCCGCGTAGGAACCTACGAGATCCCTGGCAACCTCGAGGGCCAATCGTGTCTTACCCGATCCTCCCGTGCCAGTCAGGGTCAGGAGTTGCGTTGCAGAGAGCGCCCTTTTGACCTCGAGTATCTCTCGTTCGCGTCCCACGAAGCTGGTTCTCGGTTCGCTTAGGTTATGCTTGCTGAGATCGGACGCCCCCTCTTGCGGGGGATCATCAAGCAACGGTGGGGGCGTCGGAAACGCACCCTCCGCTATGTCGTCGCGCAGACGGCGTGTCGTGACGTCAGGCTCCGTGCCGAACTGCCTGGAGAGGGCCCTTGAGAGCTGCTCGTATTGAGAGAGCGCCTCATGCTGCCTGCCTGAGAGCGCATGTAGGCGCATCAAGCGGGTGTGCGCCTCCTCATGTGTAGGTTCCACAGATAAGGACCTCTGTAGCGCCTCGAGGCCTCGCTCGTAATCTCCGCGGGCCTCGTATAGGCCAGCCAATTCGATCAGCACTGAAAGGAATACCCTGCGAAGCTCTTGGCGCCTGTTCTCCGCCCACTCCTCATAGCGGTCATCGGGCAAGAGTTCTCCCGGATACAATTCGAGAGCCGCCCTGTAGGCCGCAGGATCTTGGGAACGACGAGCGGTCGCCACCGCTTGCTCGAAAGCATCGACGTCTACCCACAAGCCGCCTGCCGGACACAGCACCAGCGAATCGTCCTCGCTTGCCAGGTAGAGTGATCCCACCGCCGGGTCGAGAACCTTGCGTGCGGCGTGGAGGGTGCTGCGCAGGCTGTTGGAGGCAGCTTTTCTGCCCGCGTTGGGCCACAAGATATCCATCGCCTGCTCTCGGTGGAGGCGATGGCCAGGAGCCAGGGCCAGCAGCTTCACCAGAACTGCCGCCTTCTTCAGGGGCCAGGCGTCTTGGGCAATCGCCCTAGAACCTACGCTAACCCGAAACCCACCGAGCAACCATGCACGGATCGTCTCGGAACGCCTCGCAAGATTGGAGCCTGAAGAATTCATCCCCTTCCCCTCTTAGGGGTACCGTTTCCTTACGCCCTTGCTCATTCTCCTACAAGATCGGAGCATACGCCAATGAATCAACGATGATGGGGAGGCCGATGCGGTATCAGCAGATCTCCCCTGCTCTGCCCCAAGGCTCAGTCCGACAGACTGTAGCCTCCCTCACCGGCGTTCCAGGATCGGAAGATCGGGCAGGGATCTCTTTGAAGGTGACTCCCAGACGCCAAAGACCCATCCACACGGGTACGCCCTGAAGGAGCGCTCGCCTTCCTCCGTCCGTCGCGATGGCCCGAAAGGCCGGCTATCTCCCCGCTTAGTAGAACGCCAACTCCCTCGAAAAAATCTCTCCGTATGTCCTCCTAAGTCACCTTAGGAGCTGCCTGAACCGCCGCCTAGTCTCAAATACTCAATTGTGACCATGTCTTGAGGCTCTCGAATTAACGCCCAGATAACACCACGCTTCTACGGTGGTCGCTACATGCCCGGCGACCCCGCCGGGCATGCGAATAGCAAAGCAGGTAGTCATGGCTAATACGAACACATTCCGGTTAGTGATGGTGACGGTGGTGGCGGCCGCAGTCGTTGTAGCATCGCTGTTGATTGCGGCTAGCCAAGCGCGGGCGGGTGCGGCCATCGTTTGCATGAACCGTCAGCGGTTTCTTGGATCCTTCTTGTCATCGGCCGCCCTCGTGCCCAGACCGGTGCCGGTGTTGGTCGTTTGCTTGGTTGCGCCCTTCGCTTGCCTAGGGCAGCCCTATAGCGGGGGTAACGTGGCGCTGGCGGTTGAAGCGGGAGATAAGCCGAACATCCTGTTTGTCCTCACCGACGACGCCGACCTCTCCCTGCTCCCCAAGATGCCGCAGATCGAAGAGCAGCTCGTCCGCAAGGGTACGACCTTCCCCAACGCTTTCACCCCCTTCGCCACATGCTGCCCCTCGCGCGCGACGATCCTGCGCGGGCAGTACCCGCACAACACCGGCGTCATCTCCAACTACGGATCGCACGGCGGCGTCGACGCCTTCGAGGCGGCAGGAAATGACGAGGATAACCTCGCCATCCGCCTTGACGCCGCCGGTTACAGAACCGGCCTGTTCGGCAAGTATTTGAACGGGTACGCAGGCGGCTACGTCCCCCCCGGATGGGACGAGTGGCACGGCTGGGCCGGATCCTACGCTAGTGGGACGATATACGAGAACGGCAGGCTAAACGCCTACGATCTCTCACGCCGGCACGAGTCAGACATTCTGGGCTCGCAGGCCGAGTCGTTCGTGAGGAACGCGAAGGGCTCTCCGTGGTTCGCCTACGTCGCCTTCAACAGCCCCCACAATCCCACATACTCCGAGCCGAAGTACGCCGACAACTACAGGGACCAGGGGTCCCCAAAATCACCGGCGTTCGACGAGGCTGACGTGTCCGACAAGCCCAAGTGGGTTCGCCAGCTACCCCGCGTCAGCGACCAAGACA
>JAJNDJ010000277.1 GCA_021156345.1 Rubrobacteraceae bacterium
GCCGACGTCGGGCTCCTTGATCTCCACGTTCAGCCCCATGTTGTAAGCGAGCCCCTGCGCCCAGAGCAGCACGTCGCTGTCGGCCAGGGAGAGCCAGAAATGATTCTCCTCCAGACGCAGCAGCACGGGGTCGTTGATAATACCGCCCTCGGCGTTGGTGATGAAGGCGTACTTGCACTGCCCTACGGCGCACTTATTGAGATTGCGTGGGGTTAGCATGTTGGTGAACTCGAAGGCGTCGGGACCTGTGATCTCGACCTGCCTTTCGGCCCCCCCGACGTCCCAGAGGGTAACGCCCTCCAGGAGCTGCCAGTACTCCTCGACAGGGTCCCTGTAGTAGCGTGGATGGTAGTGATGGTTGTAGACACTGTATTTCTGGACCCCGTGCCGCCGCGAACCGTAGAAGTACGGTGACTTGAATATCCTGGTGTACTGCAGGATGCCAGGATCGGGATTGACGTTATAGTCCATCGAAAATCTCTCCTTTCACTCTGTATTCGGCTCGCAAGCCTCCATCACGCCCTCATCCTCTTCATCGCCGGATCGAAGAGCGGTTCCTCGGTGACCGTCGCCTGATGGCGCCGACCGAAATACTCGATCTCCAGAGGGTTCCCCACCCCGGCATGCTCGGGCGACACCCATGCGTAGGCGATGCTCTGTCCGAGCGAGTATCCGAAGTCGGCGCTTGTTACGTAGCCGACCGCCCTCTCGGCCCAGACCGGCTCGTTGCCCATGACCACGACGTCCGGATCGTCGAGCACCAGGCACACCAGCTTCCGGCGTGGCCCGGCTTCTTTGCGCTCGAGTAGCGCCTTGCGGCCGACGAAGTCGCCCTTATCCGGTTTGACGGCGAAACCGAGGCCCGCCTCGTAGGGGTCGTGCTCGGTGGTCATGTCGGTGCCCCAGGCACGGTAGCCCTTCTCCACGCGCAGCGCGTTGAAGGCGCCGCGTCCGCCTGCGAGCATACCGTAGGGCCGTCCTGCCTCCCACAGGAGATCCCACAGCCTCAACCCCAGGTCCGCGGAGGTGTAGATCTCCCATCCCAGCTCCCCAACGTAGGAGAGCCTTAGCGCCGTCACAGGCACCTCGCGCAAGTACGCCCGCCTGGCGTTGAAGAACCCGAAGGCCTCGTTCGAGAAGTCGTCCTCGGAGAGGCTCTGCACCACATCGCGGGCAGCGGGACCCCACACCCCTATACAACAAGTCCCCGGCGTGATATCCCGCACTGAGACGGAGCCGTCAGCCGGCAGGTGACGCCCCATCCACTCGATGTCCCGCGGGCCGTTGAGGCCTAATTGGAACTGGTCCTCGCCGAGCCGCGCCACGGTCACGTCGCTCCGGATGCCGGCAGCACCGTCAAGCATGAGCGTGTACGTTACCTTTCCGGCTGGCTTGTCGAGCTGTCCCGTAGTCAGCCCCTGCAGAAAATCCAGGGCGCCGGGTCCGCTCACCTCGGCCTTCTTCAGGGAGGTCATGTCGTAGAGGGCCACGCGCTCGCGGGTGGCCAGGGCTTCGGCGGCGACGATCTTCGACCAGTACCTTCCAGCCCACTCTCCGCGGTCAGGGACCTCGGGCCCGTCGAGAAGCGTCTCGTTGGCCTCGAACCATTGCGGCCGCTCCCAGCCTGAGGCCTCGAGGTAGTAGGCCCCCAGCTCCTTCTGGCGCGTGTAGAAGGGGCTTGTGCGCAAGGGGCGCGGTTCCTCCATCGGCTGCTGGGGGTGGATGATGTCATAGACCTCCCGGAACGACTGTGCGCTCCGGGTCAGGATGTAAGAAGGGCTCAGGGCGTAGGGCTCGAAGCGGTGGACGTCGGCGCCGCTCAAGTCCATACCCGGTTCGCCTGAGGTGATCCACTCGGCCATCACCTTCCCCACGCCGATAGCGTGGGTGATCCAGACCGCCTCAGCGATCCAGAACCCCCTGGCTTCCTTCGACTCACCGAGCAGAGGACCGCCGTCAGGCGTAAAGGAGAACAGCCCGTTCATCGGCCGGTCTATCTCCGCACTCTCCAGAGCGGGGAGCAACCTGCGCGCCTCTTGCCAGGAGGGCTCGAAGTCCTCTGGCGTGAACTCCAAGACCGAAGGAAACTCTCCTTCACCCCTGTAGTCCCTCCCGATGTCGTCGGCGGAGACCGGCATGGGCCTGTGCCTGTAAGTCCCGATGCCGTATCGATCCTCCCTCTGGCGGAAGTACATCGAGAAGTCCTGGTGGCGCAGGATAGGATGAACGACCTCACTCGTCTCCCCTGCAAGCTCCTCCAGCGGTGTGGTCCACGCGTACTGGTGCTGCATCGGCACGAGCGGCACCTTCATGCCGACCATCCGCCCGATCCTGGGCCCCCACATCCCCGCGCAGCTCACGACGAGCTCGCCGTCTGTGGGAACGTAGAAGCCGCCCCTGATCCTTGTGGGATCCAGAACCGGCACTCTCTCCGCGCACTCCTGCGGCGAAATGAGCTCGGATTCGAGCCCCCACGAGGTCGCGAGCCCGTGCTTGCGCTCGAGATCGTCCCACCGCTCCTGGGTCTCGGCGACCTCTATGCCCCCCACCTGGTAGCCACACGGCCGGCCGTCCAGCTCGAGCTCCACGTAGCGCCCGACGCTGTATTTGGC
>JAJNDJ010000019.1 GCA_021156345.1 Rubrobacteraceae bacterium
AGAGTCAAGGGGTTGCGAAGATGATCAAGCGGCGTTGCAAGGTGCCTAAAACCGAATCTGCTGAGCCCAGGTAGTGCGAAGTGGCGCTGTAGGACTAGAAGGTTAATTCTCAGAAGTCCTAATACAGGATTCCCAGGATTCCGCATAATCCCGTCCCCATTTAGCTAGAAACAGCCGATGTCCCGGCCCTTTCGTGCGCCACTCCAAGTGGTAAATGATACTTTTGTTATCCTTTCGACTGATGCGGACTAGCCCCCGTTTCGCGCATAGTGTGCCCGAGATCGGGAAAAGGTCCTTCTCCCCCCCGAGGACCTGACCCGTCTCTTCTCTAAGGCCGGGCCGCTCCAGCATCATATCAAGCGCCCGGCCTTGGCATAGTTCCGGTCCAAATGGCGAGCGCCGTGGAGAGCCGCGTAAGAAGGTCGCGGTTGTTCTCGCCATCGGTCATGCCCTGCGAGCGCATGAGGCTCTGAGTCGCCCTGATGCGCTGCCCAGCTTCCTTGAGGTTGTCCATCGCCTCCTCGAGGACGGTGTCTTCTTCGGCCATGACCGAAGTATACGGGTAGGCATCCTCCGATCACCCGATTCTTGCGTCGTCTCCCGCGAGCGGGCCGAGTACGAGCGCAAGCGGAAAGAGAAGCGGACTGGTTAGACCGCAAAGCGAATGGGCAGCCGCCGGAGAACTAACCTTCTGGCGGCAAGGCTCGTCTGACTGGGGTTTGCTCTTGCCCTTCGCTCACCTCTTGGCGCGGTGCCCATCTGTTTGACACGAATACCGCCGCAAGCGCGGCAAGACCGATAAGAGCTAGTGTTAACCCGCTTCCAACGCTGCGACCAACGTAAATCAGAGCGAGGCCACCTTTGATAGCGGTCATAACCACGACAAATCCCGTCATAGCAGTTATGAATCCGAACCATTGGCCTCGGCCAGCAAGCCGGATGTTTGCGGTAGCCTCTTTGCGCTCTATGTCCATCCTATGTTGGGATTGCTGATGCATGTCTTCCATCATTCGTTGCGCACTGCCCGACACTATCCGCTCGTAATGTTCCATCCACGCTGGGGGCGGTACGGGAGCTGCATAGCCGTAGCTCTCGGCTCGAACGATTCACCTGATAACCTCGACTTCCTGCTGCTCCTGCGGTAGCGATTCACTGCCAAGTACTTCGCGCTCGTCGTGCTGGTGGCCTGGTCTATCCTCCATTGTGAGCGCTGTTGGGGTCAAACAGGCGAGCTTGCCCAGCCGCTTCAATTTCTTCGGCGTGCTCTTCCTCGAAACGGCGAAGTGCAAGCTCCATGTCTCGACCTATCGCCTCCCAATCAGCCCTGAGCGCCTCGTAATCGGCACGGCGTGGGTCGCGCCCATAGTACAAAGGATTGAAGCTGCCAGAGATGTTGAACACGCTCCAAAAGCCCTTCCAGAATGACCGCTCTCTAAAGAACGGCGGTGAGCCTTCGCCGTGCTTTTCAGGCGTGCGCGACGCCCCAACAATCGTGCGCACCATCTTCATCTCCCTATCTCGCGCTTCGTTCCACTAGACAGTATACCTGAACAGTGACCCCGGTACGTCAGACAATCGAGTAACGTAGCTCATCTACATGGCGCAGCCAACATGCTTATTCAGCGGTGGATTTGCCGGTAAGCTCCTCGTAAGTCAAACGACGTCCTACCACACTCCCAAGCGTCTTAGCGAACCTATCCTTGCCTTCCCCTCTCGCTCGTGTGTTACAAGCGGGAGGTGGTGGGAGCAGAAAAGGGAGGCTGTGGCAGAAACTCCCTGCGGACCTCTCGGCTTCCGCACTCCCACCACGAGGGGATTAACTTGCCTTCCTTGCTTTTGGTGCGCTGCTCGTTTGCTGCTTTGCCAGAGCATTCTCGGCAAGCGCCAGCAGGACAAGTCGCTCGTAGAGCATTACGTCCTGCGGAAAGCGGGCAATCGGGCCGTCGCCGCTGGGCCGGGATACGTGGTCGATGCGCTCCAGGGTTTCTTCAGAGACGCCCTCGAGCTCGCCTAACACTTCCCTTAGGCGGGTGCTGGAGCCGTCCAGCCAGGAGCCGAATAGGTGTCTACTCACCATTTACGTTACCTCCTTACGCTTCCTATATGCGGCTTACGCCACTCGCTTGCATCGTCTCACGGGCCCTGCGGTCGGCATCCATCACGCGCAGGCGGCGCCCTTCATCCCTGAGCTTGGGCCATACCTTCTTGAAGTCCTCCTCTGAGCCGCCATCACGAATCCACGCTTTGCGGGCGGTTTCCTTCTCCATCCTCGCGGTGCGGGCTTCCTTTTCTTTCTCGGCCTTCTCGTCCTGCTCTTTGCGATACGCTTCATGCATCTCTTTGGTGTATGTCCCGCTCATTGCGGTATTCCTTTCTGTAGCCTCTCGATGGTGTCTCGCTCCCAAATGTCTAGGACATGCTGCGCCTCCTCTCCTCGCCATCCCAAGCTCGCCCTTAGAAGGGGGAGCGTCTCTTGTAGAAACTCCTCATCGTCCCGCCGGTCTTCTTCGGTGTATGGCAGCGGGGGGAGACCGGCCTCCTCCCTCTCGAAGTTCGCCAAAGCCCGAAAGTAGGCATCCAGGTAGGGTGGGCTCCTCCAACCTTTGCTAGCGGAGGCGCTCTCCTCCAGGCGCTTCAAGCGGCCATTAAGACCCACGTCTTAGATCCTCGGCTTCCCATCGCTTCATCTCCTCCAGAAGTTCGTTCGGCGGGGGCTGCTCTCCTCTTGCCCGAGCTTCTGCGAGCAGTGATTCTTCTGCAGCCTCAAGTTCCTCGTTCGAGAGGCGCTCGAGCGCTTCCCTTATGCGTTGGCGTTCTCCGCTCATTCTCGCGGCCTCTAGGCTCTCCACCCTCCTCTCTAAGCTCCCCATCTGCTACCTCCTTTTGCGGTCTCAGCGGATTGCTCCAGGGTAGCGATGCGTTCTAGAATCTCCTCTTGCTCGCGGGCCTTCATGGCGGCGCCCACGGCCCGTATGTCGGTGTTTATGGACTGGACGGCCACGGCCGCAACGTTTGGCAACAGTTCACCCTCAAGCAGCCTGCGGCGGATGTCTGCGTTCTCGACTCTTAGGGCGCCGAGCTCCGCGATGGGGCGGCCCCGGCCCCCGCGCTTGCCGCCTCGTGCACCGTGGCGGCGTCGTTCGTCGGCGTGGGCGGGGTTGTGGTTCCAACACCACTCCGAGCCCTCGATAGCCCTACCCTTACACCTCTCGCCGCTAGCCTTGATAGCCGTGCATCTGCTCAATAGGGGTCACCCCCTCATCTTTGCAAACCGTCTCTCTGCGGCGGCGTTCATGGCCTCCACTTGGGCCGCCTCTTCCGGTCCAAGCTCGCCCCGCCGTCCGGCGGCGACCAGGCGCAGGTGCCGCATCATGTATCGCCTGGCATCGATTTTGCGCTCGTCTGCTGCGTCAGAATTCTGACTAGGCGAATCATGCTGGTTCTTGAGCTGTGCGGCCTCTATGCGCTCTATGCGGCGTTTTAGGCTCATGGCGCCAGCCTCGCCGCCTGCTCCTCGTGATGGCTTGCCAGCACCTCCAGGGTCCGGCGGAGCCTTTCAGCCTGCGCCGTGTGGTGGAGATGCCATTCGAGGCGTGCCATCTGCCGGCGCTTCTCGTCGTAAGCCTTGACGCTCTCCCGCCACAACTCGCTTTCCTCGTCGCTGTCTTTCTGTCGAGAGCGCCTCTCTATGAGCCGGTCCAACTCGGCTTCCACGGCCTCACCGGGCGCCGTTGGGCTTCTGAGATTCCAGTTCAGGGCCACCCCGATTGGCTTGTCGTCTATCAACACAGCCTCCTACCGCAAACTAATGTTTGTGTCTGCATTATGCTCCGTTTCAGCTGAGGATTCACCATCTCCACTGTGTCCATTGTGGCTCGTGAGGACGGGGGTAAATAGAGATTCCGCTCTTCACAGCAACTTCCCCAAGCAGTACGCGGCGACCAGTGCAGAGACAAAGAACAATGCTGCCCAGAACCACGCAGGCCCCCTCTCCTCAAACTTGATGCAGAGGGTCGCCACTAAGGCACTAAACAGGGCCACGACGCTCGCCCCCACAAGCAACGCGAAATAGTCCTGCGGCCGCGCAGTAATGCCGCCCTCCATCACGCCGCCCTCACAACACCCTCCAAAAGCAATAAGCCGAAACCACTGAACAGGCTACGAACGACACTGCCCAGCCGCGGGCCGCCTTCGCTGCACCCACACGCGCGCAGGCCGCCATGAGGACCGCGCTTATGAATGCCCATAGGCTCGTCACCAGCAGCACCGACGAGTAAGAGACGGGCTCAGGGCTCACAAAAGCCTCTAATAGTAGCCTCCTGAGGGACGCGGCCGTCGCTATACAGACCACCCCAAAGGCAAGCGCCAAAAACCAGGCGAGTGGAGACACCTCGCCGGGCACAGTCAGGGCCAAAAACCACGCGCCGGCTAGCACGCAAAAGATCGCGCCTACCCACCACAATAGCTGCCACGCCGACGATGCGCTCATGCCTTCTCAGCCTCCCGCCGGCGGGCTTTGGTGTTAGGACCGGCCCCGCCCTCGGTGCGATAGAGACAGCGCACGACCAGCCCGCCGTTGCGGAAGTCTAGTACGAGGCACTGCAGTTGAGAGCTCATAGCGCCCTCAGAATGAACACGGCTGCCACCAGGCTGAAGATGAAGAATGCGACCCCCGCGGCGTGGTACAGACCGCGATGGCCATCATGCACTGCAGCGACGAAGAGGTAGCCCTTGCCTATTGCACCAACGAGGGCTGTGGATATGACGATGAGGTCCTGTGCGGAGAGGTTCACGAACACACCTCACACTCGCAGTCGATTGGAAGATCTTTCACGGGCACTGCTACCCCGCACTGTACACGTAGTGTGCTTGCTCGACCATCTTACCGCGACTAGTGCCCATCACGCCGGATCGTTTACTCCTCCCGCTCCCGGTGGTAACCGTTCAACGAGTGCTCCCGCGCCAGCTCGAAGACTTGCCGCTCTGACTGGATACGCCCGGTTCTCAGTAACTCCTCGTCCTCCCGAGCGGTCTCCTCGACAGCGTCATTACCGTCACCACCCCCATAGGCACGATGACGGTGATGACGCTGACCACGCAGGTCCAGGTAGTCGCTGATGCGCTGCTCTCCAGCATCGCTCAGCCGAACCTCGCGAGCTTGCCCGCGCTGTCCCCCAGTGTCCTCGATCAACCCTTCACGGCGCAGCCCTGTGAGGGCGTTCTTTACGCTCCCGAGCTTCGCGCCTGTCGCCTCTACTAGATCGTGTGGATATGTTGGGCCGTCCCGCAGCGCCAGGAGTACGCGGTCCGAGCTGTTGAGGGTGCGCTCCTCTCGCAGATCCTCTTCGCCCAGCTCTTCGCGCTGCATCGTGATCTGCTCTTGGCTGAAGATCAACTTGACCCGGAACGGGCTAGCCAGCGCGCCGAAGTTCGCCTTGTTCTGCCGGAGCACCACGCTCAACGTTCCCTCGCCGCGGTCTTTGGCCTCGACCTGAATCCGCGACCTACTCAAGTTGCCCTTATAGACCGAACCGTACGCCGTTTTACCCTGATACGACTCCCCAGATGCTAACTTGCTCTGGTGATCCACCAATAGGACGGAGACCCCTTTAGCTCGGAAGCGGTCGAGGGCTCGGAAAAACCCGATCACATCGCGTCCGCTCTCTGCATCGCCTTCAAGGGCGATGCCTACGGAGTCCAATGCCACGACTTCTAATCCGTAGTTCTCGCACGCACTCAAAGCGGCGCGGAGCACTTCGTGGGTCGAGCGTCCGGCGGCGCACAGATAGTAGAGATCGTCCGGGGAATCTTCATAGCCTTCTCCACGCGCCAGCTGTAGCCCGCGGCGGCTCTGCTCCTCTTCGTCCAGCTCGAAGTCCACATAGAGGCCGGGCATCTGGCGCTGGATCTTGTGCCCCAGCCAGTTCTCCGCCCCGCGCGCGAGGGCTTGGAGCATCGAGAGAGCCAGCACGCTTTTCGCGGAGCCACCGTCGCCGTAGATCGTGGTCGGGAAGCGTGCCGGGAACAGATCGGCGACCACGTACGGGCGCGGTCCCGTGAACTTCGGTAGATCTCGGAACCGCTTGACCACAAGCACCGAGTCTTTAGTGTCATCACTGTCATCATCCCTATGAGCCAGTGACAGTGATGACACCTTGCCCGGCTCCCAGATTGGGGCTTCGCTCCACCCCTTTAGCAACTCTCTGAGACCCTGCCTAATACGGTCCATAACGGCCGGGTGGTCTGCGGCATCACCCTTCTCAGGAGCATCGGTCCACTCAAAGATCCGTACCTCGCGGGCGATTCCTTCCAGCACCGCAACGATCCGCCGCATGTGCTGGTGCCCCTGATCGTCGGCGTCGGGCCACAAGATCACGCTGCGGCCATGCAATACCTTCAGCGCCTCACGGCTTGGAGTTTGATCAGCTCCCGTTACGGTGCCGAGCACCGGCGGGTAGATGCTTGCTAACGCGTCGGCCGCCTTCTCGCCCTCGACCACTACCACGAAGGCGCCCGCAGGCCACGTAGCGATGCGCTCGGAGCGGTAAAGCGGCAGTGTCGAGAGCTTCCGGCCCCCCAACCCCCAGTTTTGTGCTCCCGGCAGCCGCCAGAGGACCTGCTTATCGCCATTGCGGTCGAATCTGGCGTGAAGGGCCTGTACCTCTCCGGCAGCGTCCTTAATCTGCCAGATGGCGGAGGGCTTCCGGCTCCCGTCACGGCGGCCATTGTTACGCTCGCCCCTCTCGAAGAGGTCGTGAATAGAGAGCCCGAGTGCGTGGAGAACGTCCCCTGTCTCGCAGCCCGCAAAACAGCGAACCAGCGCTTTACCACCGTCACCCTCAGAGACGCTCAGGCTCGGCGTGTGGTCGTCGTGAGCCGGGCAGAGTGCCATGAACCGGCCGTTGCGTTGCTAGATGCCCTCGAGACGCGCAAGGACCTTATCGACCGGCTTCATGCAACCCTCCGAGCCCGCCTGGGAGCACAATCAAGACAATGTGATCCTGGTCTATTGCTTTCAAGTCTCCGAGCTCTCCGAGGGCCGCTCTCTGGAGGTGTAGGCTCTGTACAGCACTCTCGTCCCGGAGGTCGAATAGAATCCATATTGCTCTTCTACCTGTCGTGTACAATGGCTCTGGCGCGATCATGTTTGGGTCCTTTCGCGTCGGCGGGGCCGCTCTTGTCGGGGATATGGCCCCTTTGCTTTGCGCTGTCAACGACTAGGCGGTAGACATTGCAGAGGGCAGATGCCTCCGTCTCGTGCGAGGCGTCGGCGCGCTGAGAGTACGAAATTGGAGTGTTACTCATCGCGCTGCTGTCCCCCAACTGGCACTGTGAGCCGCTCGACCTCGCGGCGGGTGATGTCCTTGAACTCCTTTTCCCAGCCGTCTTCGGGACGGCTGATAAGGAGCAGGGTCAGCCTGTCTAAGAACTCACGATGCTCGGTGGTTGTCGTCGCACGCTCCATCTGCATGGAGCGTGCCAAATTCGCATTTCTTTGTCGTTAGTAGGGCGGCTTGAAGTCTAGGCTTAGCAGATCACGCACGTCGGCCACCGTAACCTCACGGCGTTTCTTGAGTTCGGGCAGCAGGTGGGCTTCCTCGTTGAGCCGGCTGGCGATTTCATCGACCTGATAGCCGTATCCCTTCCACTCCCAAGCAGCCCACGCGGCTGACTGCCACTCTTTGCTCGCGGCGTTGGTGCGGTCACCCCGGCCTATGGGGTAGCCGCGTATTTGGGCGGTGATCTGGCGCGCCTTATTCTTGAAACTGTCTTTACGCTTCGACGGCGTGTCTCCCTCAAACAATTCGCGTGCCTGCTCGCGTATCTCTTGCGTCGGTGCCTCGTGGAGTAGGTCTAGAAGTTCGTCCGTCGAGGTGCCCGTCAGAAGCGCCGCAGCAACCAATGCCGTCACTTCATCGTCCGGGTGCCGCGCAGCCCCGCCAGGAACCCGAACATACGCTTGGGCGCCCATAACACTGATATCGCCATGCTCGTCTGGCTGTGCATCTGGCGGAGCCTCGAGGTATCGGTAATCTTCGCCGGGCTCTGGTAGCTCAAAGAACGGCTTCGCGTTGGATAGCACGAAGCGCTTCCCCTGGCGGTGTTCTTTCCTCGACGGCAACCGCTCTACGAAAGCGTGGAGCTTTTCGAGTGCGCCTTGAAAGATGCTCATGGCGTTGGCAGCGGGCGGCAGTTCCATGACCGGACCGGAGCCACGTGCCTTGTGCTCACGAGGCTCCGACTTTCGGACTACTTGCGCCCTGTGCGGTGGTAACAAACCCGCAAAACCCCACGCTGATAGCTGATGATGCATGGCATCGGCGGAACCGAATCCTGCCCTATAGGCTACCTCGTCTTCTGAGTCGCCCCCCTCCTGGCGCAACAGAAAAACCTTTGCAACCTTGCTATAAGCGTCCTCACGTGTCGCCGCCGGTAAGTCCTCGATGTGCTGCTTTGGTAAGCTATACATGAGCTGTGGCGCGGGTTCTGAACTCTGGTGGAGCGGCCCGCGCCTCCTTTCAAGCTTCGCTAGTTCCGGTTAATTCTAACCGCTCGGGCCTAGTGGAAGAGGACGAATAAGCCCTAAAGCGGAAGGGAGTTTTCGCATTCTTGGAACCCCATGCCTGCTGAATTGAATTCGAAGACCGTAAGCATGACGTTGTGGAGTCCGAGGGCGGTAAAGGCGTAGTCGAGCATCAGACGCGTCGTCCCAGTGCCGTAGCCCTTGCCCCGGCAATCGGGCTTGCCCATCTCAGGTTGCGACCTCATCTTGTGGCTGATCGCTGACGGCTGATGGCTGACTGCTATCCAACACCGTCTTTTGATTTGTCGCCAGCAGGAGGCTGACGAACACGAACGGCTCGAACCAGGTGATGTAGGTGTAGAACCAGTAGTTGACGGTGAGCTGGAAGGCGATGACGAGCGCCCCCTGTCGCCCTGGAAGGCGAGGGTGTTGTCGTAGAAGAGCCTAGCCGCCTCTACGGGGTGCCCGTCGAGCAGGATGACCCAGAACGTGACCAGTACGACCCCGGCCCCGCCGAGTACGAAATCTATGATGGGCTTTCGCTTGCGACCTTCGTACATGATCCACAAGGGTCCCAGGACGAGCGGATAGAGCTTGATGGCGAAACCGGCCGCGATGCTCGCCCCCCGCGCTATCGGCGAGGCCGCCGCCGCGAGCCCTATCGCCGAGACGGCAGCGACGATGATGTCGTTGGTGTTGTTGTTG
>JAJNDJ010000278.1 GCA_021156345.1 Rubrobacteraceae bacterium
CTGTTGAGGGGGAATACGTGCCCGGTCCTGACGGGTACTTACGATGAGGGGCACGAACCTACCTCTCGAAGGGATAACTGTCGTCTCCCTTGAGCAGGCCGTGGCCGCCCCCTTCGCCACCCGCCAGCTCGCCGACCTCGGCGCGAGGGTCATAAAGGTCGAGCGCCCCGGCGTGGGGGACTTCGCCCGGGGTTACGATGAAACGGTCATGGGCATGTCCAGCCACTTCGTCTGGCTCAACCGCTCCAAGGAGTCGCTGGCCCTGGATCTGAGACAGGAGGAGACCAAACAGATCCTGCGCCGCCTCGTGGCCAGATCCGACGTCTTCGTCCAGAACCTCGCCCCTGGCTCGGCCGGACGCCTCGGCTTCGGCGCAGAAGAGCTGAGGGGAGAGCATCCGCGGCTGGTGTACTGCTCCATCTCGGGCTACGGCGAAGACGGACAGGCACGCCTGAAACACCGGCCAAGGTCGGCATCTCCGCCGCTGACATCGCAGCAGGGATGTACTCCTACTCCGGCGTGCTCTCCGCACTCTTCAGGCGCGAGAGGACGGGCGAGGGCGCGACGCTCGAGGTCTCGATGCTGGAGGCGTTGGGAGAGTGGATGGGCTTCCCGGCGTACTTCGCCGGGTACGGCGGTGAAGAGCCAAGGCGCAGCGGTGCTGCACACGCGGCGATAGCGCCCTACGGACCGTTCGGGTGCGGGGATGGTGAAGTCATCTTCCTCGGGATACAGAACGAGCGCGAGTGGAAGAGGTTCTGTGAGGAGGTCCTGGGGCGCGAGGGGATGGCGGAAGACCACCGCTTCGACACGAACTCCGGACGCGTCGAGAACCGCGAGGAGCTGCACGCCGAGATAGAAAGCGTCTTCTCCGGCCTCTCCTCGGACGAAGTCATTGAGAGGCTCGAAGGGGCGGGGGTGGCGAACGCCAGGATGCGCACCGTGCGGCAGTTCCTGGATCACCCCCAGGACCCCCATCCCCGAAGTCGGGGAGCACAACGAAAAGCTCCTCGCGGAGCTTGGCTACGGGGAGACAAAGGCACCAGTGAGGGACGGCGCGACGGAGACATGAGGCTCTAACTCTTTGTCCGTTTGGACGGTACTGACCTCTTGTTTGCTGTACTTTTTCGCCGATCCAGTACAATCGGATAGTGGCCACGAAGACACTCTACACCTGCTCTAACTGCGGACACTCGGAGCCCAAGTGGCTCGGGCGGTGCCCTGACTGCGGGGAGTGGAGCACCTTCGTCGAAGAGGTGCGCGAGAGCAAGAAGGTCATCGGTTTCGCGGAGCGGGCGACGAGGCGGGGGGGCGGAGTCGCAGGTAGGACGCTGGCCCTCAGCGAGGTGCCCTTCGTGGAGGGTGGGGGCAGGATGGACACCGGGGTGGGGGAGCTGAACAGGGTCCTGGGAGGTGGGATCGTCCCAGGCTCGATGGTTCTCGTAGGAGGAGAACCCGGCGTTGGGAAGAGCACGCTTCTCCTCCAGGTTATGGGACACATGGGGGAAGGGTGTCTTATGGTCTCAGGCGAGGAGTCGCCCCGGCAGGTGGCCCTGAGCGCCCGCCGGCTCGGGGTCGAAGGAAAGGGCTTCAGGGTCCTCTCCGAGACGGACGTGGATGTTATCGAGGCGACTATTCTCCAGGAGCGGCCCAGGGTTGTGGTTGTGGATTCGATCCAGACGCTCTACTCGCCCGAGCTCTCGGGGGCGCCAGGCGGAGTCGGTCAGGTTCGCGAGTGCGCGGCCAGGCTCATGCGCCTCGCAAAGAGCGAGGGCATCGCTGTGGTCCTCGTGGGTCACGTGACGAAAGAGGGGTCGATAGCAGGACCGCGCGTACTGGAGCACATGGTCGACACGGTGCTGCAGTTCGAGGGTGATCGGTTCCAGAGCTTTCGGGTCTTGCGGGCCCTCAAGAACCGCTTCGGGTCGACGAACGAGGTCGGGGTCTTCGAGATGACGGACCGCGGGATGGTCGAGGTCGAAGACCCTTCTGCGTTTTTTCTCTCGAAGAGGGAGGAGGAAGTGCCGCCAGGCGTCGTCACGGTCTGTCTTCTGGAAGGGACGCGACCGATGCTCGTCGAGATAGAGAGCCTGGTCGCACCGAGCCCGCTCGCCAACCCGCGGCGTATTGCCAACGGGGTGGACACGGGGCGGGTCAACATGCTCTGCGCGGTGCTGAGCAGGAGGGCGGGCCTCGCGCTCCAGGAACAGGACGTGTACGTAAACGTCACCGGGGGTGTGCGGGTCGAGGAGCCGGCGGCCGACCTCGGCGTGGCGCTCGCCATCGCTTCGGCGATGCGCGACAGACCCGTGGGCAAGGGTACTGCCTGCTTCGGCGAGGTCGGGCTCACGGGGGACGTGCGCTACGTCTCGGGCGCGCCGCGCAGGACCTCCGAGATGGCCAAGATGGGCTTCTCTCGTATAATCAGGCCGGAAGGTACGTCAGATGGCCCGCCGGAAAGAGAGACAGGGACCCGTAGAGAGGCGAGCGTCGTGGAGGTAAGCACCTTGGAGGAAGCCGTGGCGGTGGCGTTGCTGTGAGTCCCCGACGCCGTCTTCTGCCTGCGGAGTTGGCCCGCGCCCTCGAGCTCGTGGCCCCTGGTACGGATCTCAGGGAGGCCATAGAGAACATCATGAGGGCGCACAACGGGGCCTTGATCGTCCTCGACAACCCACAGAGACTCGAGAGCCTCGGCATCATCTCGGGTGGCATGAAGGTCGAGGTGGAGTTCGCGCCTATGCGCCTCTACGAGCTGGCGAAGATGGACGGCGCGATCGTGGTCTCGCCCGATATCTCCGCCATTCACTACGCGAACGTACAGCTCAGTCCGGACCCCTCCCTCGAGTCCGAGGAGACTGGAATGCGCCACCTGGCGGCCCACCGCACGGCGCAGCAGACGGGCAGCCTCGTCGTAGCGGTCTCCGAGCGCAGGAGGGTGGTGAGCCTCTACCAGGGCTCCTACGGACCGCTCGTCCTCGAGGATATCGGGGTAGTGCTGTCCAAGGCGAACTCGGCTATCGCCACGCTCGAGAAGTTCACCAGGAGGCTGAGGGAGGAGGCGCGGAACCTGACCGTGCACGAGTACGACGGGGCCGTGACGCTGCGGGAGGTCGTTGGCGCC
>JAJNDJ010000279.1 GCA_021156345.1 Rubrobacteraceae bacterium
GTCCAAAGGCTACGTGAGGGAAGGCGGCGGCCCGCATGGGCACTGAAGTCCCTGCGATAGTGAGCCTTCGCGGCCTCCGCAAGGTGTTCGGGGAGAACGAGGTCCTGAAAGGTATAGACCTGGACATCGCTGAGGGAGAGGTAGTCGTGATCTTCGGCCGTTCGGGATCGGGGAAGAGCACGCTCCTCAGGTGCATCAACTTCCTGGAGGAGCCGACCGCGGGGAGCGTGGAGGTGGACGGTGTCCGCTACGAGGCAGGGCCGACGAGCCGCGCGAGACGCAGGACCATACGCGAGATCCGATCCAGAACCGGCATGGTCTTCCAGGAGTTAAATCTGTTTCCGCATCTGAGCGTGATCGAGAACGTCGTCGAGGCCCCGACGACGGTCAAGGGGATGCCTAGGGGGAGGCCGAAGAGCTCGGGATGCGCTTCCTCGAGCAGGTGGGCGTTACGGACAAGCGGGACGAGTACCCGATACGCCTCTCCGGCGGGCAGAAGCAGCGGGTCGCCATCGCGCGCGCCCTGACCATGCGCCCCAGGGTGATGCTCTTCGACGAGCCGACCTCCGCGCTCGACCCCGAGCTGATCGGGGAGGTCCTCGCCGTGATGAAGGACCTGGCCCTGGAGTCGGGCACGACGATGGTGGTGGTCACCCACGAGATGGGCTTCGCCCGCGAGGTCGCCGACCGGATGGCCTTTATGCACGAGGGGAACCTTATAGAGGAGGGTCCCCCCGCAGAGATGGTCGAGGGCGCGAAGGACCCAAGGACAAGGCGCTTCCTGGAGGCCGTATTGTAGGGGCGGGTTTGAAACCCGCCCCTACGACGAACCCGCCCCTACGCCCCGCGAAGCGCCCTATTTCCTCTTACCGACCTTCTTCTTTCTATTTCGTGCCCGGCCGCTCTTCTTCTTGTCTTGGGGAACCGCTGATTTCTGGTCGGCTTCTGCAGGGGATTTGACTTCTTCTGTGTCTACGCTCTTGTGCGGGAGGATGTAGTAGATCACGTAGTTCTGGGCGAAGGTAATGAGGTTGGAGGTCACCCAGTAGACGAAGAGGCCCGCGGGGAATCTGGCGAGGAAGACGCCAAAGATTATGGGCAGAAAGCGCATCACCTGCTTCTGTTGCGTGGCCGTGTTCCTTATGGTCAGCTCCTGAGAGGCCATCATGGTCAGCACGTAGAGGATGGGGAGGATAAAGAGGTGATCGGGCTGGGTCAGGTTCTGGAACCACAGGAGGCCGCCGGTTCTGAAGCTTTCCAGCGTATCGAAGTGCCTGATCGTGTAGTACAAGACCAGGAAGATGGGGAGCTGTACAAAGATGGGTAGACATCCGCCGAGCGGGTTGACCTGCCGCTCCTGGTAGAGCTTCGCCATCTCCTCCCGCTGCTTCTGGAAGTCGTCTTTGTAATCTGCCCGTATTCTGTCCATGTCCGGTTTCAGGTCCTGCATCCTGCGCATGCTCTTGACCTGGCGGTAGGTGATCGGGAAGAGCAGTGTACGCACGACGATGGTGAGCATGCCGATGGCCAGCCACCACGGCGCACCCCAACCATGGAAGGTCGAGAGCGTTCCCCCCATGAGGTTGAATAGCGGATCAAGAAGGTTCCTCAAGAAGTCGAGCATGTTTCGTCGTTTCCTTTTTCTAGCAGGATGTGGTGACGCAGGAAGCCCCGCGGGGACGGGGCGCTACCCTTACACCCAGCCGCCGAGGCCGGCGAGGAGAACGACGAGCGCACAGAAAAGGAGTGCTATGAGGACGGGAAGGTCGCTCGTTTCGCCAGGAACACCATCTCTTACGACCCTCGCCCGCAGAACGCAAATGGGAATGCAGCAGGCGGAGGCCAGGGTGCCTGAGCGTCGGGAGATGCTGACCGTGAGCTGGCCGATACAGCCTGCCGCGCCGAACAGCGCGAGCATCGGAAAGCCATATTCGAGGTTGGCGTAGATCTCTTCCCTGGAGAAGAAGTTGACGAGCAACCCGAATAACACGAGCCCGAAGGCGGGAGAGAAGATCCCCCGCAACGCTCCTGTTATGGCTACAGCACGCCTTATCTCGAACTTAGTGCTCAGTCCAGATCCCCAACGGAAGTTTTGGCGACGACATTCCTCTTCGCCCGAACCCTGAGTCTAGCACTTTTCCTGTTGCCTGCGATGGGAGCCTGCACGCTCTTTGTGGGTGGGGCCAGGCCTGCGCGGACGGCCTTCCTGCGATAAGCTACATGCCCGAGTGCGGGATGAAGGGGTAGGCTCATGAGAGGAGGAATCCGTGGCTGTAGAGACGGAGACCATCAGGAACGTGTGCCTGATCGGGCACCGCGGAAGCGGCAAGATACACCGACGAAGAGACCGAGCGGGGCATGACGCTTGGTATGAGCGTCGCCAACCTCGGGTGGAAGGGGCGCCAGGTCAATGTGCTCGATACTCCCGGAGACGGGGGCTTCGTCGGGGACGCTTTCATCGCCCAGAGGGTGGCCGACTGCGCGATCCTGGTGGTCCACGCCCAGGACCCCATCCAGGTCGTCACCGAGCGGGTGTGGCGCAGGGGGGAGAAGGAGGGCATCCCCCACATCATCGTCGTCAACCACTTAGATAGGGAACGCACGGACTTCGGAGCCGTGGTCGACGAGCTCAGAGAACGCTTCGGACAGGCCGTCGTCCCGCTGAACCTGCCTATCGGAAGCGAGAACGACCTCAAGGGCATCTACGGGCTACTCACCGGGACCTCCTTTGTAAACGGCGAGCAGCGGGCAGAGATACCCGAGAGTATGGAAGATGAGGTAGACACGGCCACGACGCAGCTCTTCGAGGCCATAGCGGAGAGCGATGACACACTGCTGGAGAAGTACCTCGAAGGTGAGGAGATCACCACCGAGGAGGCTTTCGAGGGGATCCGCAAGGGGATCGCCGAGGGCCTCATTATTCCCGTCCTCGCGGCGAGCGCGGAGCGTATGATCGGCATAGACCGCCTGCTCGACGTGATCGCCGGTAGCGCCCCAAGCCCCTCCGACCTGGAGCGTTGGGCACCAACCACGTCGCCGGCGAGCTCTCCCTATTTCATCACGGAAGAGGGCGAAGAAATCCCTTGCGATCCTGAGGGACCCTTCGCGGCCTACGTGTTCAAGACTTACGTGGACCCGTACGCAGGCCGCCTTAGCGTCCTCAGGATCGTGAGTGGTCGCTGCCGCTCGGACGAGGCGCTCACCAACCCGCGCACCGGTTCTTCGGAGAGGCTTGGAGGCATCTCGCACCTCGTCGGCAAGGAGCGCGAGCCCGTAGACGAGGCGGTCGCCGGGGACATCATCGCCGTCGCCAAGCTCCGCGATACGGCAACCTTCGACACCCTTTGCAAGCCCGAGAAGCCGATGTCTTTCGAACCGGTCGAGCTTCCCGAGCCGACGTCGGCGTTCGCCGTCGGCGCCAAGGCACGCGGTGAGGAAGAGAAGGTCTTCGAGGCGATAAGGCGCATGGTCGATGAGGACCCCTCGCTCAAGCTGGAGCGCTCCGAGGCTACGGGCGAGGACATCCTGTCCGGGCTTGCCCAGATGCACGTCGAGCTCGCGCTGGAGCGCATAGAGCATCGCTACGGGGTCGAGGTGGAGGCGAGACCACCGAAGGTGCCTCTTATGGAGACGATCATGGGCTCGGCCCAGGCCCAGGGCCGCTACAAGAAGCAGACCGGCGGCAGGGGCCAGTTCGGAGACGCCAGGATCGAGCTCTCCCCGTTGCCCCGGGGCTC
>JAJNDJ010000280.1 GCA_021156345.1 Rubrobacteraceae bacterium
CTTGCCTGAGATGACCATGTTGGGCTTCAGGAGCATCCCCGAGAGTTCGACGCCGTGGTCGTAGATCTCGTCGAAGGTCCGATTCAGCATCCACTCCGTTGCGTCGTAGCACTGCTCGATTGAGTGATCTCCGTCTATCAGGACCTCGGGCTCGACTATGGGGACGAGTTCGTGCTCCTGGGCGAACGCCGCGTAGAGGGCGAGCGCCTCAGCGTTGGCCTCTATGCAGCTCTCGGTGGGGATGCCATCCCCTATGGTTATGACAGCCCGCCACTTGGTGAAGCGCGCCGCGAGCTCACTGTATTCGGCGAGCCTGTCGCCGAGTCCGTCGAGACCCTGGGTGAACTTCTCGCCTTCCGAGAGAGGCAGATCGACGGTGCTCTTGTCCACCTTGATGCCAGGGATGACGCCAGCGCGCTCGAGCGCCTGGGGCATCGGGGTGCCGTCCGAGGTCTTCTGGCGGATGGTCTCGTCGAAGAGGATCACACCGGAGAGGAACTCCCCGATGCCCTCCGTGGTGAAGAGCATCTCCCTGTAGGCCCGACGGCTCTCCTCGCTCGACTCTATGCCGACGGCCTCGAACCGCTTGCCTATGGTGCCGAAGCTCTCGTCTGCCGCGAGTATGCCTTTCCCCGGAGCTACGAGCTCGCGGGCTGTCTCCTGGAGCTTACGAACGTCCATCACCGAACTCCTTCCCTAGAACCTTACGACAGAGGCCCCGGACCGCGGTCCGGGGCCCGTGATCATGGAGTTTTGAAGGCCCCTTTCTCTAGGCCTTCACCAACTCGCGATCCTTCTTCGCCTGGTGCTCCTTCTTCTGCTGTTCGCGGCGCCTGCGTTCTTCTTTCTTCCTGCGGGCCTCTTCTTCCATCCGTCGATCCCTGTAGGAGTAGCACATGGCCGCTGCCTCCTTGCTCACGTTTCCCTATCCGTATTCTGTCTACCCGCATCTTGACGGGCTAAACATTGGCTTACAGAGGAGAACTACGCGGTGTTACGCGGTGCCCGAGCCCTTGTTCCATACCGGGCGCGGACGTGATCAAGGGCCCGGGATACGGACCGGATGGGAGGCGCCAGATACCGAACCCCCGATCCGTGGTACGTTAGGGTTCGCAGCTAGACGCCGTTTTGAGAGGTGAGAGGCCGTGGCCAACAGGCTGGTGAATGAGACGAGCCCCTATTTGCTCCAGCACAAGGACAACCCCGTGGACTGGTATCCGTGGGGCGAGGAGGCGTTGAAGAGGGCGCGTGAGGAAGACAAACCCGTCCTTCTCTCGGTCGGCTACAGCGCGTGCCACTGGTGCCACGTTATGGAGCGTGAGTCCTTCGAGGACGATGAGACCGCGCGCATGATGAACGAGCGTCCAGGCTCTCACCCGTCACGGCGGCTGGCCTATGACCGTCTTCCTCACCCCCGACGGCGCTCCGTTCTACGGCGGCACGTACTTCCCGCCCATCCCTTCGCGCGGCATGCCCTCCTTCCAGCAGCTCCTCCTGAGCGTGGTCGATGCTTACGAGAACCGCCGTGAAGAGGTACTGCAGAACGCGCAGGCGGTGCGCGACTACCTCCAGGCTTCGACGGCGGCCGTCATTCCCGAGGCCGAGACCTCGGGCACCGAGTTGCTCGACCGTGCGGCAGGCGTCCTCCTCTCCCAGCTCGACAGGCGCTTTGGAGGCTTCGGCGGCGCCCCCAAGTTCCCTCAGGTCATGAACCTGGAGGTCTTGCTTCGCCACCACCACCGCACGGGAGAGAGGTCCGCGCTGGACGGCGTGGAGTTAACGTGCCGGCAGATGGCGAACGGGGGCATCTATGACCAGCTCGGCGGCGGCTTCTCCCGCTACTCCGTGGACGGGTACTGGCTCGTCCCGCACTTCGAGAAGATGCTCTACGATAACGCCCTCCTCTCCAGGCTTTACCTCGAGACGTATCAGGCTACCGGAGACGCTTTCTACCGCCGCATCGCCGAGGAGACGCTCGACTACGTCCTGCGCGACATGACAAGCGAGGCAGGGGGTTTCTACTCCGCCGAGGATGCAGACTCCGAGGGAGAGGAGGGGAAGTTCTACGTCTGGACGCCCGAAGAGCTGGAGGCCGCCCTGGACCCTGACGAAGCGCGCCTCGCGGTGCGCTACTGGGACGTGACCGAGCGGGGCAACTTCGAGGGCAAGAACATACTGCATGTCGCCCGCCTGCCCGAGGCCGTCGCCGATGAGTTCGGGGTCTCGCCTGAGGAACTGTGGGCCCGTATCGCAGGGATCCGGGCGAAGCTCTTCGCCGTGCGCGAGGAACGTGTCAGGCCGGGACGCGACGAGAAGATCCTGGCCGCCTGGAACGGCCTCATGCTCCGCTCCTTCGCGCTCGCCGCCCGCGTTACAGGCCGCGAGGACTACCGTGAGGCCGCCATTGAGAACGCGACCTTTATCGTGGAGAAGCTAATAGAAGACGGCCGTATCCACCGCTCTTACAAAGACGGTCGGGCGAGGTTCAACGGTTACCTGGAGGACTACGCGATGGTCGCGGACGGGCTAGTCGCCCTCTACGAGGCCACCTTCGAGACGCGATGGCTCGTCGAGGCCGACGCCCTCCTTGATGCCGTCTCCGAGCTCTTCTGGGACGAGGAGAAGCGTGCCTTCTATGACACCCCGGCCGACCACGAAGAGCTCGTCACCCGCCCGCGCGACGTCTACGATAACGCAGCACCCTCAGGAACCTCTGTCGCCACCGAGGTCCTGCTCAAGCTCGCCCTCTTCCTCGACAGGAGCGACTACCGCCAGCGCGCCGAGGATGTCCTCGATGAGCTTGCAGGTGGCATGGAGAAAGTCCCAAGCGGGTTCGGGCGCCTCCTCTGCGCCCTCGACCTGTCCATCTCGGAGACCCGCGAGGTAGCCATAGTCGGCGACCCGGAAGCGCAGGACACGAGAGTCCTGTTAGAGACCGTCTACGCGGGCTATCTCCCCAACAAGGTCGTTGCGGGCCGCGGCCCCGATGACGATGAGGCTGGCGGCCTGATCCCCCTCCTTGCCCAACGCCCCGCCCGAGAAGGCAAGGCCACAGCCTACGTCTGCGTCCACTACGCCTGCCAGACCCCGACCACAGACTCGGAAGAACTCTCGCGGCAGCTCGGTGTTTCTGACGACCGGGAACAGACCTCCGGAGGGCTTGAGCGCCACGACTCCTCACCTTAGCCGCTCATGTAAGGCCTCGAGGCTATTCTCCAGTCTCCTGTGCCCTGGAGGTGACGCGCAGATAGTAGCCGTCAGGGTCGACGATTCGGAAGTCCCACAGGCCCCATGGCCTTTGCTGCGGCGGCTCGAAGACCGGATGCCCCGAGTCCAACACGCGCCTGTGGGCGGCGGTGAGGTCATCTACTTCCATGACTATCCCCACGCCAAGGCCACGTCTCTGGGAAGCGATGCATCGCGTGAAGTACCCGCCCGTTTCGGGCAACTTAGCGATAGGACCTATCCCCAGCATGATGTCCC
>JAJNDJ010000281.1 GCA_021156345.1 Rubrobacteraceae bacterium
TGGATCACGACGATGTGCCCGTCACGGGTCATGTGGACGTCGAGCTCGAGGCCGCCGGCCCCTGCCTCCACCGCAAGCCGGAATGCCTCGATGGTGTTCTCCGGGGCCATGTCCGAGGCGCCTCTGTGTGCCAGGTTGACCGGCCATTCGCCTCGGATGGATCTCCTTCTCCCCTTACGCAAGATCAGCGCGACAAAGCAGGCCAACCCTGCGAGGGAGATCAGGACGAAGTGCCTTCTGCTCATCAGGAGACCTTAGCACAGTGGACAGAGGAGGTAAGGCGTTGACCCCACTATATGTCTCTCGTATACTCAGCGGGCTACCCTGTCGGAGTGGCGGAATTGGTAGACGCGCTAGGTTGAGGGCCTAGTCCCCGCTAAGGGGGTGGGGGTTCGAGTCCCCCCTCCGACACCAGGCTTACCCCTTGGACCCGAATAGCCCATCCACCGTGTAACCCTGTATACGCCCGGAGGTACCTCGGGGTGTATAATTAGGCTGGACTCGCCTGTTCTCCCCATCCTCCCCGGGCGAGTCCTTCTTCGTGGCTTGTCGGGACGGCGCTTGGCCCCTCCGGTCGGCGGGCTGGAATGATTTATCCCATGAAGTACAGGGTGACGTTGGTCAGCAAGAAGAGCCCTACGACGATCAGGGTAAGCCTGGTGAGGTTCTTCTCCATGATGGTGGTACCCGAGAAAGTACCGCCCATTCCGCCGCCGAGCGATGAGGAGAGCCCGCCTCCCTTTCCCGAGTGGAGGAGGATGAGGCCCACCAGGGCTATGCAGAACACGACTTGAAAGAAAGCGACGATGTAGTACAGCATGAATCTACCTTACCACACGCACTACTGCTCTGTTTTCGTGACGGCGTTCTGCGCGGCCCCTATCAGCTCGACGAAGGACTCGACCTCGAGGCTCGCCCCGCCGACCAGGGCGCCGTCGATGTCTTCCTGGGCCATGATCTCAGCCGCGTTCTCAGGCTTGACGGAGCCACCGTAGAGGACTCGAACACTCTCTGCGAAGTCCTCTCCTTTCATCTCCCTCAGCAGGTCCCTGATCCTACCGATGGCGTCCTGCGCATCCTCGGGGGTGGCTGTATCTCCTGTCCCTATTGCCCATATCGGCTCGTAGGCGAAAACGACGCTCTCCCCGCCAACGTCTTCGAGCTCTTCGACTACCCGCCCGACCTGACCCGAGACCTTCTCCCACATACCCCCCGCGTCGCGTTCCTCCTTGGTCTCCCCGACGCAGACGATGGGGAGGATGTCGGCCTCCACCGCACGCCTGGCCTTCCTGGCGGCCATCTCGTCGGTCTCGCCGAAGACTTCGCGCCGTTCGGAGTGGCCCACGATCACGGCTCCTGCCCCGACGTCGAGGAGCATGGGGGCCGAGATCTCGCCGGTAAAGGCCCCGGAGTCCTCGTAGTAGAAGTTCTGTGCGCCCGCGATAACCGCAGAGTTGTCGGCCATCCGCCCCACCTCGTGCAAACAAGTAAAGGGGACGCAGACGACCACATCAACATCCTCCTCTGCATCAGCGGCGCGTGGGAGGAGGGCTGCCGTGTACTCCTGGGCCTCCCTGACGGTCTTGTTCATCTTCCAGTTCGCGGCCATCATCGGGCGTCGGGCCATGATCTCCTCCCTATTCTATCCAACCACGCTCGTCGCCCCACTCTCGGCGACGGTCCTGGCCACGCCCTCCGTGCCTATCGCGAAGGCATCGATCTCGAAGACGCCCATAGGACCATTCCAGAAGATGGTGCGAGCACCCGAGATGTGTCCCTCGAAGAGATCCACGGTCTCCTGGCCTATGTCTAGACCCATCTTGCCCGGCGGGATGCCGTCGACGGCAACCGTCTCGGACTCGGCGTCCTCTTCCATGGCTTCGGCGACGACAACGTCGACCGGCAGGACGAGCCTGTCGGTGGCCTCCTCCATGAGACGCTTCGCCTCCTCCAGGTAATCGTCCTCGACGAGGGAGCTCCCGATCTCATATCCTTGGGCCCTGAAGAACGTGAACCCCATGGCACCGCCGATGAGCAATGAGTCCGCGGTCTCGAGCAGGCTCTCTATGACGCCGAGCTTGTCCGAGACCTTCGCCCCCCCGAGGATGGCGACGAAGGGGCGTTCGGGGTCTTCGAGAACCTTATCGAGGTAGTCGATCTCCTCCTCCATCAAGAGCCCCGCGGCCGCTGGTAACCTCTTGGCCACACCTACGGTAGTGGCGTGTGCCCTGTGGGCCGCGCCGAAGGCGTCGTTTACGTAGAGGTCGGCGAGGGCCGCGAGCTGGTCTGCAAATTCCGGATCGTTACTGGTCTCGCCGGGATAGAACCGGGAGTTCTCCAGCAACACCACGCCCTTTCCGTCCCAATCATCGATGGCCTCTTCCACCTCGGGGCCGACAGCGGCGTCGAGCTTCACTACGGGCTCGCCGAGCAATTCCTCGAGTCGCGCGGCGACCGGGTCCATGGCGTACTGCGGGTCAGGTTCCCCCTTGGGACGGCCGAGGTGGGAGATCAATATCGGACGAGCCCCCTCCTCGAGGAGATACCTGATCGTCGGCAACGCCCTCCGGATGCGCGTGTCGTCCGTGACCTCGCCATCCTTGACGGGCACGTTGAAATCCACGCGCACCAGCACCCGTTTATCCCGCACGTCGAGGTCTCTGACGCTCCGTTTGTTCATGGTGCCTCCTTCGTCGGCAGCATTTCAGCTAGCCAGCTTTCGAGTGCCAGGTGCCCTGGCTGACTGGCTGAAAGGCGGCGGAGCCGCCATGCTGACAAGCTCCTAGAGCTTGTCTCCCATGTATGCTGCCAGGTCGCACGTCCTGTTCGAGTAGCCCCACTCGTTGTCGTACCAGCCGAGCACCTTGACGGTACCGCCGTTGGACATGGTGAGCTGCGAGTCGAAGACGCACGAGGCCTTGTTCTGGAGATGCGGGCCACGAAGTCCGTTATGGAGCCGTCGGCGACGGGGACGCGCATAGACATCCCGTCGACCTTACCCTGGAGCTCGGGGTAGATCACACCCGCCGTACGCGCCGCGCCGGTGGAGGTCGGAACGATGTTGTTGGGGGCCGAGCGGGCCCGCCTCGGGTCCTTGTGGGCCGCGTCGAGGAGGCTCTGGTCATTGGTGTAGGCGTGCACAGTGGTCATGTAACCCGAATCGATGCCGAAGTTGTCCTGTATCACTTTGACCATAGGGATAATACAGTTAGTCGTGCACGAGGCGTTGGAGACGATCTCGTGGGCTTCGGGGTCATAGTCCTCATGATTCACCTTGTAGACGAAGGTGGCGTCGACACCCTTGCCCGGGGCTGAGATGATGACCTTCTTCGCCCCGCCTTCGATGTGGGCCGCTGCCCCGTCACGGCTCGTAAAGACACCCGTTGACTCGACCACGATATCGGCGCCGACGTCGCCCCAGGGTATCTGGGCCGGGTCCCGCTCTGCGAAGGTCTTGATCTCATGGTCGCCCACGTGCAGGACGTTGCCGTCAAAAGAAACGTCCTCGGGCCAGATTCCGTGGGTCGAGTCGTGCTTGAAAAGGTTAGCCAGGCTATCGAAAGGCATCAGGTCGTTCGCCGCCACGACCTCTATGTCGCCGCGATCCATCGCTGCCTTGGTGAAAAGCATCCCGATCCTGCCGAAACCATTTACGCCTACTCTTACGGCCACTCTTCTCTCCTGTCTCTAGCTTGCCATAGACACTTACTTTGCCCGAAAAGCCGGAAGACTAACCTCCCTTTGCGGGGCTCCCTACCTGGCTATCTCCACCAATCTTCTCAGCCTATGATTGGCCGCGCTCTTGGAGAGGCCTCCGAGATAGGCGAGCTCGGCGAGCGATGCGTCTGGGTACTCGAGCCGCAGCTCCAGCATTTCACGGAGCGCGGGTGAGAGATGTTCGGGATCGATGGCCTGGAAGGCCTTCTGCTGGCGGGCCGCGGCCGTCGCCGTGCGTCCGGCGTTGGCCGCGTCGAAGTTGGTGACGCGGTTCGCGTTGGCCTTGGCCTCACCCAGGACGGCCCTTGCCTCGTACTCGAGGACCGCGTCGTTGAGGCCCATCTGGGCGAGGACGGTCGTCACGCCGTCGGCGCTCTTGGTGTAGGCGATCCACCGGCGGCGCCGGCGCACGATCTTCAATGGCGCGCGGGAGAAATCCGCGCAGCGGCGGATGAACTCGCTCTCGCGATGCACGAACTCCAGGTGGTGGCCCCCACGACCGCCTGGCCGGTTCACTGAGCCGGCGCCCTGGAACGCACCCCGCAGGTAACCGGCCCGCTCAGCCGGAGTGCGCGCGGTGCGGGCGAACTTCAGCTCTTCCCTCGCCTGTATAGCCCCGTTGCCCGCTGTACGCACCGCATAGCGGGTACGGCCAAAGCGGTCAGGTTCGATCGGTGAGAGCCTGGATTCCATCCCGAACTCCGAGCGCCACAGGCGCACCACGGAGCGGGCCACGGCAGCGCTTGGGGTGCGTAGAGTAACGCCTTCCTCGTTCCAGACGCCGCAGGCGTCGACCAGTCCGGCGAGTTCGGAGCGACCAACCCCTCGGGCACCCGAAGCCGCGCTGGCGGCGAGCTGGCGACGGACCTCAGAGACCGGCGCAGCATCTTCGGCCTCATAGCGGGCGAGGGTATCAGGAGGCAGGTCTCCAGAATGGACGAGCACGTCGGTAACCACGGACCCGACGTGTTCCGTTATCGCCCGCACGTGGTCCGACACCGAAAAGTCGCCCGTCTCTCCCTGCTGCGTCATCACGTTTGCGACGTAGAGAATGGGGCCGGCGAAATCCGCCAGGGCCTCCCTCACCCCGCCGCCGAGCAGAGCCGGGATGGTGCTGGTAAACAGGCTGCCAGGAGCGAGCACGATCATGTCGGCGGCCTCGATCGACTCGATGACCCCGGGAGGCGCAGGAATTCCTACCGGCTCGACAGAGACCTGAGAGACCTGTTTTCCGACTTCGTGGACTACGGACTCCCCGCGCGCTACGGTCCCATCGGCGTAGCGGACGACGAGCGTAAGGCTCTCCGTCGCCGCCGGAAAGACTCGGCCCTTTATCCTCAAGAATCGGGCTGCCTGCTCAACACCCTCACAGAAGCCGCCGGCCATATCAGAGAGCGCCGCGATAATAATGTTTCCCACGCTGTGATCGTTCAGGTCCCCCGGCGCCTGGAAACGGTATTGGAAGACCTCGGCCAACCTGCGGCGTCCCGCGAGCGCCACAAGGCAGTTCCTCACGTCACCAGGGGGCGCGACCCCGAGCTCCTGGCGCAATCGTCCGCTGGAGCCCCCATCGTCGGCGACCGTGACGACGGCCGTAAGATCCCCAACCCTGTCCCTCAAGCCCCTGAGCAAAACAGGCAGCCCCGTGCCACCGCCGAACGCTACCAGCCTTGTATCCTCGACTCTATTCACGCATCTCGAGTATACCCATTTCCTTGTGTCATCTGGTCGGAGAAGCGCCCGCGGTCGTGCGCTTCGGTGAAGTCGAGGATCGGGCCCTTCGGCACTATGCTGGTCGGGTTGATGCTCTCATGACTCCTGTAGTAGTGCTTCTTCAGGTGCCTTTCCACTCTACAGTATCGAGCACCCGCCGCGCCTTGAGCCAGGTCTCGTCGAACTCGACCTTCGGCGCAAGAACGGCGATAGTCACCATCTTACCGTTGACGTTCTCGAGGACGATGAACCGGACCTTGTACATCTTGCATAATTCGTAAGTGCTGTCTCTTCCGTAGCCAGGTAATGTTTGGAAGAGTGGCAGGCAAGGCCCGTCATCGTAGATATTACCGCCATGGCGTACGTAGTAGGTGTTAATGCCATGGTAACCCCCAGAGAGATACTCCTGCGGTATGCGGGAAGCGACAGCATCGAATTGCGCACCCTTCACGCCCCCAATCGTCATTGGCTCCGGATTCTCTGCGTCCAGGTTAGGGTTGTTCTGCAACCAGGAGACCATGTCCTCGGGCGCAGGCTCCACCTTTGCCTCGTAGGAGCTCACGACCTCGTAGACCTTCGGTACAACCAGGAACTCCAAATAGGAGGGCTCCGACTCCGAGACCCTGCTGAGGGTGAGACGATTGTACTTCTCCATAAAGTGCCCGTAGGAGAAGTCGGCGGCGGGGCCGGTTTGCCATCCCTCGTTCAGTCTGAACGACATAGCCGGTCTGAATTCATCTGAGATGTACTTACCGGCGGGAATGCTCTTCATTGATCTCCCGCCTGGGCTCTCCGGTATCTTGCGAGCATGAGCCTCCACACCACAGGCGGTCAGTACAACTATAAGCAACATCAAAAGTCCCACAGCAAGGTGTGGCTTCCCAGTTAATGGGCGATACATAACTTGCTCCTGCTCCTCACCCGTCTCCTTATGTATCGCCTATATCGTACTCTCCTGGACCTGTGAGACTTTTACCATCTCGTTCTCCTGCGCCGACCCGCAAAAAGTCTGCTCTTCCTACAGCTCCTTGCGTACCAGCGCCAAAGCGTCAGAAAAGGTTGGATACCTCTTGTCGTACCATGCCTCTTGGTGGACCGCTTCCCAGTTGAGGTGTGCCGGTTCGCCCGATCTTACCGCTGCAGACCCGTGGCGGACGCGACCAAGGGGTGCTACTTCTCCGCGTCTCTGTGCCTGATAAAGAGGTCTATTTCGGTATTCTCCTGCCTGAGGCGCCCTGCGATCTCTTCGGTAATGGCTACGGAGCGGTGCCTTCCACCGGTGCAGCCGACGCCGATGGTGAAGTAGGTCTTGCCCCGCCTCTCGGACGGGTGCGTCGCGGCCTGTGAGCGGCCTGAGCTCGGGGTCGTAGTGGGGGTTGGGAAGGAAGCGGACGTCGAGGAGCGTATCCACATCGAGGGGGGTGCCGTGCTTGAAGCCGAAGGAGATGAGGCTGACGG
>JAJNDJ010000282.1 GCA_021156345.1 Rubrobacteraceae bacterium
TTGGTAGGAAGCCAGTTGTTCTCTTCTTCTACCCGAAGGACGATACTCCTGGCTGCACCAAGGAGGTTTGCGCTTTCAGGGACTTTTCCGAGGAATTCGGTAAGCTCGATGCCGAAGTAATCGGGATAAGCTCCGATTCGGTAGAGTCACACAGGAGTTTCGCCCTAAGACACGACCTGTCCTTCCCTCTTCTCAGCGACGAGGGAGGTAACATCAGGAGGCAATACGGAGTGCCCAAGACCTTCGGTCTCTTTCCCGGTCGGGTGACATACGTCATAGACAAAGAGGGCGTGGTGAGACACGTCTTCGCATCTCAACTTAGCGTGGAGAGACATGTGCAGGAAGCGTTGACGGCACTCAGATCCGACGTTTCAAAGGCCGGAGATTAATTGCTCTGTCTCTATCTGTGGCATTCACGATTCTATCGGGGCTCTCTGCTCCAGGAAGCGTTCTCCGAAGTTCGTGCGCAAGACGCGTAACGATACTTAATGCAAACGTCACTTCTTTGGGGAAAGTGCCTTCTCCGGGTCGAAACATATTGTGGTTTTTGCATTCTATGGTAGTTTATTGTATTAGAGCGACGTGGAAACGGCTCTACGTCCTGCTCTCGGGGAAAGGAATATGGAGTGCAAGGAGAAGGCAGGGTTCGCTCTGAACCTCGGTTAAATGTCCCCAAGATCTGCCTTGGATTCACTGCCGATTCATTCTTCTCGGCTAGGCTGATCGGGTCGTGCAGGATTGAGGGCCCGCTCTCCGGGCTTCCTCAGATGACAAGGCGAGAGAAGACAGTGGGGGACATAGACCCAGACTCACATCGACCGTTCATCAAGGTCAACCATCCGGCACCGACCGCTATTAGCGCGGGCACGATCCAGGATCGTTGCTAGTGGGAAGGAGAAAATGGTCACGTATGACGAGGGTGATCACGATGTAGAAGGCGAGTCCTCAAGAGGGATTCGTCACCAGACTGGTTCCTACAACAGGACTACTCTGGATGCGTATCGGGTCCTGGTGGTGGCCGGCGACGAGAAGCTAATCGCCCTCACGCGCCTGTCGCTCGCCAAGAACGGCCTGGAAGTCGAGGCGGCGACCACGGCCTACAACGGGCTGGCTACGCTCGACGCCTCAGCGCACGATCTAGTGATACTGGATACTGTGCTGCCGGACCTTTCAGGGTGGGAGGTCCTCCGCCGGATCCGCGACTCGAGCGAAGTGCCGGTCATGCTGCTTACTAGACGCACCTCGGACGTGGACAAGGCGCGTGGCCTCGACCTCGGGGCCGATGATTACCTCACGAAACCCTTTAGTTTTCTCGAGTTTGAGGCGCGGGTGCGTGCGCTGCTGCGCAGGACGCGGAGTGCGCGCGCTGCTGCGCAGGGCGCGGAGCGCGAACCCGCATCAGGAGAACTCGGCAGCGAGCTTCACGCCGACGGCCGATGGCCCTACCGTGGCGATAATCGTCGAGCGGCGACACCTCCGAGACCGGGCTTTAGTAGAGGCCCGTTCCGCCCTGGAGTCCGCCGGGTGCCAAGTACCGCTGGTGGTGCCTGACGCCAACCATGCTTTCGACATACCCTCCGAGGCGCCTCCGTGGGATGCGGTGTTGAGTCGCGGGCGCGACCTGGCAGGCCTCGGGATGCTCGCCGCGGTCTCGGCCCTGGGTGTCATCGCGATCAACACTCCTGAGTCTATCGAGCTGGTCCGCAACAAGATCGCCATGCATGGCGTGCTCTTGGAGCAGGATCTTCCCCTTCCGAAGACCTGGTTCGCCTCCGACGCGAGCGCCTTCCGTCTACTACCTTTGGATTCCTTCCCCCTGGTCGTCAAACCATTCGACGGCGACGGATCCGCCGGGCTGGCGCTTCTGACTCGGCCGGCGGACGTCGATCTGCTCCCTGAGCTCGAAGGAAAACAGTCGGTGTACCTGGCCCAGGAGTTACTACAAACGGACGGGTGGGATCTCAAGCTGTACGGCATAGGTAACCGCGTCTGGGCGGTGCGCAAACCCTCGCCGGTCAGCCTTTTGGAGCCGGGCGCTGCGGACGTAGAGATAGGGTCGAAACGCGACGTGGAGCTTATCAAGATCGACGCGCGGCTTAGGGACATAGCCCTGACCTGCGGGCGGGCCTGCGGGCTGGAGCTGTGGGGGGTGGATGTGGCGATGACACCCAGAGGTCCCTATGTCATCGAGGTAAACGACTTCCCGACCTACTCGGCGGTGCCGGACGCGGGTGCGGCGATCGCCCAGCACGTGCTCGCCCTGACCCGGATCAACACCGCTGCGCAGGAGATGGGCCGCGAGCGGATGCTCTCGATAGTGAGGAGCCCCTCGTGAACCCCGCGCCGCGCATACACTTCCTCCTTGTGAGGCGCACGCCTCCTGGCCTTGGTCCCGTACTCGGGGAGGTCTACGAGAGGCTTCAGGCCAAAGGTGTTGCTTTAGACGATCACATCCCGGAGGATCATCTATTCTCCTGCGAGGAACTGGTCGTGTCGCATGACCTCTACGTACTCAAGTCCCACACCGAACTCGCGCTCAGTACGGCGGGGACGCTGTGTGCCCTCGGAGCCCGGCTCCTCAACCCTCACCGGAGCTGTCTTCTCACCCAGGACAAGATCACGAGCACCAAGCTTCTCTCTGACGCCGGTGTGCCGGTCCCCTGCTCCTGGGTGACTGACGACTACGGGCTGCTCGTCCCGCTCCTGTCGGGAGGGCCTCTCATCGCCAAGCCGCACAGAGGGCACCTCGGTAAGGGCGTCCGCATCCTGCGCAGCCCGGAGGACTTGGACCTCCTCTCCCCCACGCAGGGACCTTTCCTCTTCCAGCGCTACCTCGAAACGGATTTCGAAGATGTAAAGACATACGTGGTCGGGAGGAGAGCCTTCGCCGTAACCAAACGGTTCTCGTCCCACTCTTACCAGATTCACGGCCACCCAGTCGAGCTGGACGCGAGGACGCGCGACATTGTACTCAAGTGCGGAGAGGTCCTAGGACTCCACCTGTACGGTGTTGACCTCGTTCGTACCGAGCGGGGGCCTTGCGTCGTGGACGTCAACTACTTCCCGGGTTACAAGGGGGTTCCCGGAGCCGCCAAGTTGATAGCCGACTACATCTACCGATACGCCGTCGCAGCCGCGCGAGCGCCGTCGGTCCTGGAAGGTGTCGTGTGATGACCAAGATCTGCTTTCTCGAACAACCCGGCAGGCGCTCACCAGACTCCGTGATCCCTCCTACCGTAAGGCGGCTTGCGGAGTTCGGTTGCTCTGTAAAGGTGCTGGTGCCGGAGAAGGCGCCGACCATACTCCGCCGGTTTGCGCTGGACGCGGATCTCTACCTGTGGAAGTCTCACGAGCAGCTGTGCGACAGCCTCGCGGCGGCCATACACGGTCGAGGTCTGCCTCTTATCAACGATTACT
>JAJNDJ010000283.1 GCA_021156345.1 Rubrobacteraceae bacterium
GTAGGCTGGGTCGTCCCCCTCGACAAAGTGGACTTCGTAGCCGTGTCCTTCGAGCAGCTTGCGGACCTCCTCGTCTGAGGCTCGGCCAAGGACGGTGGGACCCGAGATCTTGTAGCCGTTGAGGTGTAGGATCGGCAAGACCGCACCATCGCGAGCAGGGTTGAGGAAGCTCATAGACTTCCAGGATCCCTCCAGCGGTCCGGTCTCCGCTTCGCCGTCGCCGACGACGACGGCGACGAGGAGATCAGGGTTGTCGAAGGCGGCGCCGAAGGCGTGGGTGAGGGCGTAGCCGAGTTCACCGCCTTCGTGGATCGAGCCGGGGGTTGGCACACTCACGTGGCTGGGCACCCCGCCGGGGGTCGAAAATCGCCGGAAGAGCCTCTGCATCCCCGAGGCGTCTAGGGAGACCTCAGGGTAGATCTCGGAGTAGGTACCCTCGAGGTAGACATTCGCCAGGACGGCCGGGCCGCCGTGACCCGGACCGGCCAGGTAGATCGCGTCCAGATCGTGCTCCCGGATCAAGCGGTTGAGGTGGATGTAGATCAGGCTGAGGCCGGGCGAGGTGCCCCAGTGCCCCAGGAGGCGCGGCTTTATGTGCGAACGATCCAGCGGCTCGCGCAGGAGTGGGTTGTCCTTGAGGTAGATCTGACCGACTGTCAGGTAGTTTGCGGCCTGCCAGTAACGGTGCATCCTATCGAGCAGATCGACGGAAAGCGGACCTTCTACCGGCCCTTCCTCAACCGGCGAGGGGGCGCCCTCGACCGCGCTGGAGATGGTCGCGTCGAAATGGTACGCGGTGCTTTCCTTCACATTACGCTCCTTCCTTCGGCGTTGGCGTTATTAGTTGGCGAGTGTGGCGGGCGACCATCAGGTTCTCGTCGGTGGGTATCACCCGAACGGTTACTGGGTCGCCGTCGCGGGAGATGACGGGGGCGTGCTCCGCGTTGCGGTCGGGGTCGGGCCGGATGCCGAGGAACCCGAGACCTTCGCAGATGCGCTCCCTGACGGTAGCTGAGTGCTCGCCGATGCCGCCCGTGAAGACGAGGGCGTCGAGCCCCCCGAGCGCGGCGGTCAATGCCCCCAGGAACTTTTTCGCCTGGTAACAGAAGAGAGCGACCGCCTCGGCGGCGCGCGGATCTGAAGCCCTCGAGGTAGGGCCTCAGGAAGTCCCAGATCTGGGGGTTGGGCTCGGAGGTGTCGATGTGGCAGCGCCACACCCACCGTGCCGCCCCCTTGCCGTGCAGCTTGAGCAAGGGCAGGGGCTGGGGATCGTGGACCACCACGAGGTCGTACTCCTCCTCGAGCAACTGCGCGTTGCGGGCGGCGTGGGTGAGGTAGGTCTCCTGTTCAGCGGGCGTCAGTTCGCGTGGGGCTCCCTGCAATCCGTTGTGGATCGCCTCGGTGACCGAGAAGAAGGTCTGATCGCCTGTGATCAGCTTCCAGTCGGCCAGGATACCAAGGTCGCGCAGTAGGGGGATCTCGGAGCGGAGGATCTCGGCGACCCCGCCGCCGTAGGGAGTGGCGTTGACGTGGAGAACTCGCGCGCCCTCTAGGGGAGCGGCGAGTTCCTGCAGTTGGGCCACGGCCTCCGCACCGGCACTCCGCTCGTAGAGGTTCAGGTCTTGCGTACCGACGTCGACGGTTTCTAGCATACGTCACCTCCGGTATCTGGCCGTCGGCTGCCGCACGGTGGGCCCGTTATCACAACTGAGCCTCCCGCGGCCGCCGCAGGCGCAACACGACGAACGCTGGCACGGAACCCGGCCAACGGACTATCTTCACTTCCCCCTCGCCGAATGGGCTCGCGGCCACCAGCTGGGCAAGCCGGTCACCGCCCCGCGCCGGAGGCCACAGCCAATGGGCGAGATCGTAGATCCGTGCCTCCCCGCCAGGCTTGAGGACCCGGTGGATCTCGGCCAGCCCATGGGTCGGCTCCGACCAGTGGTGCAGGGAGAGTGTGCTCACCACCCCGTCGAACTCCCCGTCGGGGAGCGGCAGCGCCGCGACGTCACCGACCTCGAACCGCACCCTCTCTGAGAGACCGGCTCCAGCCGCGCGGCGGGCCGCACGCTCGACCATCGCGTCCGAGATATCGACTCCGGTCAGCGTCATGCTGGGAGCCTCCCGCGCCAGCCGCACGGCGAGCCGGCCCGGACCACTCCCGATCTCCAGTATTTTCCCACCTGGGTAAGCAGCGGCCACCTCGCCGGTGACGCGGGCGTAGAAGCCTTCCAGGACCGAGGCAACCAGAGAGCGTCGCCGTTACCAGCGTCGCAGCGATGGTGAACCACCATTTCCTAGACATCCTTACCCTCCATATACCATCGAGTGGTAGGGTTGCGGGTTCATGGATTCCTCCGAAGCATCTCGGATGTGGGTAAGTAGGCCTTGATAAGGGGAGCCTTACCGACGGTGGTGCGGGGAATATTCAGCACGCGCCTCACCTTAACCGGCGGCACGATCACTCCCTGGACCTCGAGTTCCCGCCGAAGCGGATCGATCAGGGCAGCGTCCGCGAAGTCCTTACGCACTCCGCTCAGCAGCACTGTCAGGCCTTCGGGTCCCTGAACTACCTGCCACCCGCCAGCGGGTACGGTGTCCATCACGCGATGGAAGACTATGGGCTGCACCGAGACTTGGCCCCCGGACTTGGCAGGGAAGTGCAGCATATCCTCTTCTCGCCCCTGGATGCCCTCTATGAGGGCGAAAGGACGCCCGCAGGGACAGTGAGAAGAGGCCGGCCTCACGCTGTCGCTCATCTCGTAGCGGATCAGGGGCATGGTGCGAGAGAACAGCACCGTGACAAGCACCTTGTGTCCGTATACGCCCGGTGGCACTGGCTTGTTGCTCTCATCGACCACCTCGGTCATGACGAGGTCCTCGAACAGGTGCATGCCCCGGTGCTGCTCACACTCGGAGGCGATCCCCGCGGGCTCGGTCGCCGCGTACACCTCGAAAGGCTTCTTGCCCCAAGCTTCCTCGACACGCCGCCTCGCCTGCTCGGTGAACACCTCCGAACTGGCGAAGACGAAGTTCGGGGAGATGCGCAGGCGCCCAGCGAGTTGCTCTTCGGCCAGTAGGTGCGCCATCGAGGCGTAGGCCACCAGAACCTTGGGCTGGAAGTCGTTCAGCCGCTCGACGATGCTCCCCAGCTGGTCCCCCGAGTCTATGCGCAGGGTTGGCACCCAGGGGCTGTGCACCGAGGCGCCGACCCGTGCCGACTGGTGCCAGGGTGTCGTAGAGCTCACCACCGCCATCTTGGTGCGGTGGGTAATCCCGGCCCCTACGCCAGCCCAGTCGAAGGAGCGGTTGTAGGAGGCCAAGATGGCAGCCCACTCGCCCGCGTCCCAGAGGAAGATGCCCCGCCTGCCTGTGCTTCCCGAGGTGGAGGCCACTCGGTAGCGCCCGTAGAAGAGCTCATCCCCGTCGCTCAGGGTGGCGAGGTGGGCTTCGACGTCGGCGAGCCGTAAGGCTGGGTCAGTAACCAGCTCGTCGAAGTGCTCCATGACCGTCTCCTTGGTCAGGATGGGCAGGTCGTGGAGTGGTCGTTCGCTAAATCCCTTGTGGAAACTCTCGTAGAAGGGCGAGTGGGCGTAGGCGTGCTCCCGCAGTAGTCGGAGCTCTGTTGCCTGGTGTGCCTCCAGTCGACGACGCGTCCACCGATCCCGTTTGCGCAGCCTGTGGCGCAGCGCCACGAGCTCCTTTATCTCTGGGATCTTGCTCTTTTCGGAGGCTACCTGGGCCATGTAAATGGCCGACTGGTGATGAGGGATCATGGCGTCTATGAACGCCTCATCGAAGGGGTTCTCCTTGGCGAGGGATTGCGGGTCCATCATCATGCTCATCCCCTTCTCCTTGGCGAGGGATTGCGGGTCCATCATCATGCTCATCCCCCGCATCTGCTCCATGCTCATCTCCATGGGCACGTTCGAAGTCCCGAACTCTTCTTGTTTGATGGACTTGAGCTCCTCTATCTCGGCTTGCTGGCTCGAGATGATGTTCCTGGAGAGTTCCTTTATCTCCTCGTGCTCGGCGTTCTTGAGAGCGACCTCGGCCATCGCAATAGCGCCCTGGTGGTGGGGGACCATCGCATCAATGAAAGCCTTGTCAGAATATTTGCCGTTCTCCATGACCATCTGCTTGGCCATGCCCTTGGAGCCCATGCCCATAGACCCGTGGTCCATCTGACCATTATCCATCT